>JAPKCG010000309.1 GCA_028823055.1 Sphingomonas bacterium | reverse complement strand
CGTCTCCATCAAGTCGAACGCCTTGCGGATGCAGGTCAGCATGCCCAGCGCGAGGATGTCGACCTTCATGATCTTGAGATAGTCGATATCGTCCTTGTCCCATTCGATGAAGGTCCGCTCCGCCATCGCACCGTGATGGATCGGTACGGTTTCATCGAGCCGTCCCTCGGTCAGGACGAAGCCGCCGACATGCTGCGACAGATGGCGCGGCGCGGTGAGCAGGCGGCGCGTCAGGTCGATCAGCTGCGCGATCTGCGGATTGGCGGCGTCGAGCCCGCTGCCTTCGAGCCGCGATTCCTCGAACCGGTCGGAAAAACTGCCCCAGACCGTGCTCGTCAGCCGGTTGGTGATATCCTCGGTCAGGCCGAGCGCGCGCCCGACTTCGCGCACCGTGGAACGCGGGCGATAATGGATGACGGTCGCCGCGATCGCCGCGCGGTGCCGCCCGTAACGCTGGTAGATATATTGGATGACCTCTTCGCGGCGCTCATGTTCGAAATCGATGTCGATATCGGGCGGCTCGTCGCGCTCCGACGACACGAAGCGCGAAAACAGGAGGTCATATTTCATCGGATCGACCGAAGTGACGCCGAGCAACCAGCACACCGCCGAATTCGCCGCGGATCCGCGCCCCTGACACAGGATCGGCGGGTCGAGCGACCGCGCGAATTTCACGACATCGTGTACGGTGAGGAAATAATAGGCGTAATTGCGCTCGCGGATCAGCGGCAGTTCTTCATCGAGCAGCTTCCTGAGCCGATCGGGCACGCCATCGGGAAATCGTTCGCGCGCGGCGGTCCAGGCGAGCTGTTCGAGCCATGACTGCGCATCCTGCCCCGCAGGGACGGGCTCGTGTGGATATTCATAGGATAGTTGCGCCAGATCGAAGTCGATGCGCGCGAGGAAGCGGGTCGTTTCGGCAATCGCATCGGGGCGATCGGCGAACAGCCGCGCCATCTCGGCGGGGGATTTGATATGGCGCTCGGCATTGGCGGCGAGCATCCGTCCCGCGCGCTGGATCGTCACGCCTTCGCGGATGCAGGTAACGATGTCGTGAAGCTGTTTGTCCGCAGGGTCGGCATAGAGCGCATCGCTGGTCGCAAGCAGCGGCACGCCGATTCGGTCGGCCAGCGTGCCCATTCGGTCGAGTATGCGGCGATCGCGCCCGCTGCGCGTCATCGCAATGCCGAGCCACACCCGGCCCGGCGCAGCGCGGGAGAGACGTCGCAAGCTTTCCTCAAGCCCGGCATCGGGGCGCGGCGGTGGCAGGGGCGTTCCGGCGCGGGGCGTCAGGCTGCGCCCGCTGCTGGCGGGCAGGACGATCAGCAACAGGTCCGACAGATACCGGATGAGATCACCGATGCCGAGGATACATCCGCCCTTTTCGGCGCGCAGATTGCCGATGGTCAGCAATCGCGTCAGCCGCCCCCAGCCATGCCGCGTCGCAGGATAGGCGACGATGTCGGGTGTGCCGTCCGCGAAGACGAGCCGGACGCCGACGACAAGCCGGAAATCGGCAGGCGGGATGATGGGCCCGCGCTGTCCGGTGCGCATCTTGGCGAGTTCGCAATGCGCGCGAACGACCCCGGCGACAGTGTTGCGATCGGCGATGCCGATGCCCACGCATCCCAGTAATGCCGCAGATCCGACGATGCTCAGCGCATCGCTCGCGCCGTCCAGAAAGGAATAATGGGTCGCGGCGACGAGTTCCGCGAACGCGACCTCGCGGGTCACGCGAACAGCCCGTGGAGATACCAGGCGGGCGCTTCCGTTTCCGAATAGAGA
Organism: Sphingomonas bacterium; assembly: GCA_028823055.1. Classification (GTDB taxonomy): domain Bacteria; phylum Pseudomonadota; class Alphaproteobacteria; order Sphingomonadales; family Sphingomonadaceae; genus Sphingomonas. Next base: position 2,388 of record JAPKCG010000309.1, on the reverse strand, counting down.
CCGTGGCGGAAGATCCAGAATCGCCGCCCACGACGATCCTCGACGCGGAAATAATCGCGCGTCGGGATCGCGGCATCATGGCGACGCCACCATTCACCCGCGATCCGCTCCGGCCCCTCCGCGCGCGCGACCTCGTGGATCGTGCGCCGCCAGCGGAACCGGTGCGGCGGGCCATCGGGAACCTCCGCCATGATCGATTCGATCCGCTGCGGGGGATCGAACAGATAGATAGGACGCAGCGGCGGCTCACCGGCTTCGGGCTCTGGCCAGTCATCGACTTGCGGCGGCGCAGTCGCGGGCAGCATCAGTTCGGCTTGTTCAGGAATGTGACTGTTGCGAGGGGCGATCCGGCGAACGCGATTCTTGCCGAGCCGGGTCGATAGCTGATCGACAAGCGCCGCGACTGCAGCGGTCTGGCTCCGTCCTCCTTCGAGTTTGAGTTGTGCGGCATCGAGCCGTTCGGCGAGCGCGATGTCGAGCCGGACAAGATCGTAACCAAAGCCGGGGTCGAGCGGGTCGGCGAGCGAATCGATCCGTTCGCGGAACAGCCGCATGAGCAACGCCACATCGCGCGTCGGTTGCCCTGTTTCGATCCGCAGCGACTGAACCTCTCCATCGGTGCGGAACAACCGTGCCTCCCAGCGCCGCCCGCCTTCATGGCGTTTTTCGAGGGCGTCGGAGGCTTCGGTGGCCAGTTCGGCGAGCACCGCCAACGCATCCTCGCTGCGCGCGATCGGTTCGGCGAAACGGCGCGTCGCGGAGATCGCTTCGATGGTGCGCCGTGCAACTATTGGCGCGCTTGCCTCCCCCGACAACCGGCGGATCGCAGTCGCCGCGCCTTCCCCGAATCGCGCCACGATCGTCGCGAGCGGGCGGTTCATGACATCGCCGACGGTCTTGAGCCCTGCGCGCGCCAATGCCAGGCTGGCGTCTTCGTCGAGACCGAGTGCGACGACGGGCAGCCTTCGTACCGCGCCGCGCTCGTCGGGCGCGGGTGCCCCGGCATAGCGGGCGAGCGCGTGCGCGATGTCCGGCGTATCGCCGAACGCATGGCGCGCGATGATTCCACGCCGCGCCATCCGCGCTTCGATATCCGCGGCGAGCGGGCGTTCGCCCTCGAATTCGTGGATACACCCGGCGATGTCGAGGATCAGCGCATCGGGCGGCGACAGGCTGACGGTCGGTGTGTAGCGCGCGCAGCCACCCGCCAGCCGTTCGAGCCAGTCGAGATCGGCATGCACATCCGCTTCGAACGTCTCAAGCGACGGGATACGCGCCCGTGCATCGGCAAGTGTCAGACCTGGGGCGAGTCCCGCCTGCGCCGCGACCAGATCGACTGCGGCGATCCGCACCGCATTACCGATCGTTTCGACCAGCGCGACCGGCGCGTCATCCCGTCCGACGAAGAGATGCGCGCGAGTGGTCCGCAGCCGGTCGATCGACAGCCAGGGGAATACGAGTGCCAGATAGCGGCGCGCTATAGGGGAGTGGCGCATGGATTGCCGTGGGGATCGGCGTGAAGGTCTTTGCATCTCTGTTCCATTCAAGGCACCACCGCGCGCCTGCAGGGCCACCGCGTCGACGCAACAATTCGACCGCGAAACCCGGGCGACCAGGTGCGTTGGCAGGCAGCGGGGTGGAAGGCAGTCCGGCAATGCTCCACCGCGTCGCCGCCGCGCTCGGCGTCGGATCGGCACCGAGCCGCAGTGACAGGATCGTCACTCCCGATGTTTCCGCCGCCAGCATCAGCCGCCGCGTCGCGGTGAGGTCGACCCGGGCTGCGCGTCCCCGGCTCTCGATGACGAGCGTGCCAAGCCCCGGGCAACGGGCGGCATCGGCGGCGGCGCGCAGCAGTGCTACCTCGTCATCGACCAGCACGACGACGATCATGCTCGGTGACAGACCGAGTTCGGTGAATCCCGCGCCAAGCAGCCGTCCGCCTCGCCGCTCCGCCTCCGCTGTTCTGATCCACAGCATCGGCACCGCGTTCGACACGATCGACAGGGCGACCGCAAAGCCGCTTGCCGCAGCGCCATCCTCGGGGTCGAGCGCGAACAATTCATGAAACTTGGCCCGGGGAAGCCCAAGACTGACCCAGTCGTCAATCGAATCGCCTTCGCCAGTGATCGTGCCGAGAGATGCAGCGCGGCGAAGCGACGGAATAAGCGTTGTTTCCATAGTGGTTAGCGACTCGGGCATATATGTTCTTGTAATGTTCTAATCGATACCCCGCCAGCCATGAATCGACATCGCAATGATTCATAAGGCTTGCGGACCCGATGGGTGGATGCTAGTGGCCGCGCCTCACCCGCCCCCTGCGACTATCCGCAGAGGGCCACGGCGCCAGAGCGGGCGTAGCTCAGGGGTAGAGCACAACCTTGCCAAGGT
>JAPKCG010000308.1 GCA_028823055.1 Sphingomonas bacterium | reverse complement strand
GATTCACTCCTGAAGACGCCGCATATCTGATCGAGGTGGAGACAGGCGAGGTTGAATCGCTCGTTTCGGATGCTCTTTCGGAAATCGACAAGCAGACCCGGGCGCGGGTGATGATCATCGAAGATGAGCCGATCATTGCGATGGATATCGAAACGATTGTGCGCGACCTGGGGCATGACGTCACAGGCGTCGCTGTCACGCGCGATGAGGCTGTGGCGTTGGCCATGGAGGATCGCCCCGGTCTCGTGCTGGCGGACATCCAGCTTGCCGACGACAGTTCGGGCATCGATGCGGTCAAGGACATTCTGAGCGAGTTCGAGGTTCCGGTAATTTTCATCACCGCCTTCCCCGAAAGACTGCTGACCGGGGAACGGCCCGAACCGACATTCCTGATTACCAAGCCGTTTCAGCGATCGACCGTGAAGGCGGCGATCAGCCAGGCGCTGTTCTTCGATCAGTCGACGGTGCCCACAGCTTAATTTTCAGTGGGGTCTGACAGTTACGGACCCAAAACGAGTTTCGGGGGTTGTAGGGATATGGCTGAACATGATGACCGGACGCATCTGAGTGCGAACGAAGCGCGAGCCGGTGCGACACCGCATATGACGCGCTATATTTTGGGAATTTCGATCGTGCTCGTCATCATCGTAATGGCGTTCATCCTGCTCTGAAATCGATCATGGCGTCGGCGGGTGGCAATCGTCTCCCGCCGAGACTATCTATGGTGTTACGACGCCAGATTTATCCTGCGAACGGAACTGCATGACCCAGAGCGCCCCGCGCCATGATCGCGACGAAGAAGCTGAAGCCGAAGCACCCGTCGTCGAGCATGTGGCACTATCCGATCCCGAATTTAAGAAGCAACTCGCGCAGGTTATTCCACACTTGCGCGCTTTTGGCCGCTCCTTGTCGGGCAATCGCGATCTCGCAGATGATCTAGTGCAGGAAACCCTGCTAAAGGCATGGGCTGCGCGTCAACGCTTTCAGGCGGGCACGAACATGCGCGCATGGACATTTATCATCCTGCGCAACTTGTACCTGAGCCAGATGCGCCGTGCGCGCTTCAAGGGCGAATGGGACGATCTGGTCGCCGACCGCATCCTTGCGGCCCCGGCAAGCCAGGACCGGCACGTTGAACTGGGCGACATGCAGCGCGCGTTGATGCACCTTCCGCAGCCGCAGCGCGAGGCCTTGATCTTGGTGGGAGCGGGTGGATTTGCATATGAAGAAGCCGCTGAAATCTGCCAGGTCGCAGTCGGGACGATCAAGAGCCGGGTTGCTCGTGGTCGAGTGGCGCTTGACACGATTCTGAACAATGGATCGCTGCCCGCGCGCAGCGAACACGAAACCGACGCAAACCGGTCGGCGCTCGACACGATCATGGACGAAGTTGATGAACTAAGTCAGGGTCGGTGATCCAGTAGACGGTTTCATCGGACATGAGCCATCACAGGCCCTTCATTAATGAATGATCGGCTCGTCCATACGGCTGAGCAATGCCATCATATCGGCAGGCGACGATTGCGTCGCGAATGCGCCTTTGAGCGCCTGACCGATCGCATCGGCGATGCGCGGCGGCATCACGATCACATCGCCAGTAGCATTGTCGCCGGTCAAGGTGTCTCTCTCGGTCATGACGACAATAACGGCCATGTCGTCCTTTTGTTTCGTCACGAGCATCGCGGATAGGGTCAACTGTGACGGACGATTTTTTCAAGATCACTGACGCGATCGACCGTGCTGCCTTGCATTCGACCTTTCTAAAGGGGTTGATTGACCGGCAGCCTGCGCTCGTCGAGGCTATCAAGACCGGCAATTTCGATGTGTCGGAGGTCGATGAGGAGATGCCCGTCGCAAGGCGGTTGCGTCTTGATCGGCGGGCGGTCGCGCTGACGGTTGCGATTGGTGATCTGTCCGGGCTCTTCGATCTGACCGAGGTGACCCGACGCCTGTCGACTTTTGCCGACCGTGCGCTCGATATTGCGATCCGTACCGCGATCGCGGAGCGCACGCCCGATGCGGAGTCCAAAGGCTTCGCCGCACTCGCCCTCGGAAAGCAGGGTAGTTTCGAACCAAATTATTCCTCCGATATCGATCCGATCCTGATTTACGACCCTGACACGTTGCCACGACGCGGGCGGGAGGAGCCGGAAGAAGCGGCGGTCAGGATTGGCCGGCGCGTCGTCGAACTGCTCCAGGCGCGCGACGCCGATGGCTATGTGCTGAGAGTCGATTTGCGGCTGAGGCCATCGCCAGAGATCACGCCGATCGTACTTCCCGTCGATGCTGCTATCTCCTATTATGAATCGCAGGCTTTGGCGTGGGAACGTGCCGCCTTCATTCGTGCGCGGGCGGCAGCGGGCGATCGCGCGCTGGGTCAGCGGTTCCTCGAGGAAATTAGTCCGTTTGTCTGGCGTCGCGGCCTCGATTTCGGTGCCGTGCGGGAAATCCGTGCGATGTCGCATCGGATTCGAGATCATTATAGCGCAGGCCAGCTGTTCGGTCCCGGATACGACCTGAAACGTGGACGAGGTGGCATCCGCGAGGCCGAATTCTTCGCGCAGATTCACCAGTTGATCCACGGCGGTCGCGATCCTTCAGTACGTGTGCCCGCGACCCGGACGGCGCTGGCGCGGCTCGCGGAGGCGGGGTGGATCAACGATGCGGATGCGCGCGCACTGACCAAATCCTACACGCTGTTGCGGACGATCGAGCATCGCGTGCAGATGATCGACGACCGCCAAACGCATCAGCTTCCCGAAGGCGAAGCGCTTTATCATGTCGCGCGGCTTCACGGCGTGGCGGATGCCGATGCCCTGATCGACCTGCTCAGGGCGCCGGTGGGCGCAACGGGTGCGATCTACGACGCTCTCGACGATGACAAGGGCGATGGCTTCTCGCTCGTTCATGATACGCTGGTTGACGAGCTGTTAGCTGCGGGCTTTGACGATGGCGCGACCGCTGCTGCGCGCATCGAGAGCTGGCGCAGCACGCGCTATCCCGCCTTGCGTAGTCCTGCGGCGCGTGAAGCACTTGAAGCGGTGCTGCCCGTCATCATGCCGGCACTCGCCACCGCGCCCGATCCGGGAGCGGCGCTGCTGCGGCTCGACGCGATGCTGGCGCGGCTGTCGAGCGCGGTAAATATATTCCGGTTGCTTGAGGCCCGACCCGGGCTGGCGACACAGCTCGCGGCGATTTTGAGCCACGCGCCGCCGCTCGCCGAGGCGCTTGGACGTAGCCCTCAACTGCTCGATGGCCTGATCGATGCGAGTGCGTTCGACGATGTCGGTTCCGTCCCCGATCTCGCCGCCGCGATGCGCGTCGGTGACGACGCCGATTACCAGGCGCGGCTTGATCGAGCGCGTCACGTCGTCAACGATTGCCGTTTCGCGCTCGGTGCGCAGATCGTGCTCGGTGCGTCGGATCCCTTGAGCGTATCAAGGGGATATGCCCGCGTTGCCGAAGCCGCTGTCGCGGTGTTGGCCCAGGCGACGGTCGCCGAATTCGCCGAACGCCACGGGCATGTCCCCGATAGCGAACTCGTCGTGCTGGGTTATGGTCGCTTTGGCGGCGGCGCGCTGACCCATGCCTCCGACCTCGACCTGGTCTATCTATTCACCGGAGATTTTCGCAGCGAGTCGGATGGGATAAAGCCGCTGGGCGCGACGCTCTATTATAATCGCCTTGCCCAGCGCCTGACCGCGGCGCTGTCGGTCGCGACGGCGGCGGGGCCGCTTTACGACATCGATACGCGGTTGCGCCCGTCGGGCAATCAGGGGCCGCTCGTCGTGTCGGTCGAGTCATTCTCCCAGTACCAGCAGCGTGAGGCGTGGAGTTGGGAGCATATGGCGTTGACCCGGGCGCGTGTCGTATTCGGCTCTCCGGCTGCGCGCCATGCGGTCGCCGTGGTTATCGATAGGGTGTTGAACAGCAAACGGCCCGGTCGCGACGTCCGTGCTGACGCGACGTCGATGCGTGCGGAGATGGCGACACACAAGCCACCGGTTGGCGAGTTCGACGCGAAGCTTGCGCCCGGCGGGCTCGTCGATCTCGAATTCACTGTGCATGTCTCGCAATTGGCAAACCGGCAGGGGTTCGATCCTGATTTGCGCGTTGCGATCGAGCGGCTGGCTGATGCGGGGCTGTTGCCCGAAATGCTGATCGCGGCGCATGATTTGCTTTC
>JAPKCG010000307.1 GCA_028823055.1 Sphingomonas bacterium | reverse complement strand
GGAGGTCGTCGCGACAGAGAATGCCCGCACCACGATGCTGGCGGGAGCGGTGGCATGAGCGCGACCGACCTGTCCACCTTGGACCGCGGCATGTTCCACCTCGCCGAGGAACCTCACCATCCCGAGGGGTCGAGCACGATGCTCGGCTTCTGGCTCTATCTGATGAGCGATTGCCTGATCTTCGCGATGCTGTTCGCGACCTACGGCGTGCTCGGCACGAGCTATGCCGGCGGGCCGGGGCCGAAGGAATTGTTCGAACTGCCGCTTGTCGCGGTCAACACCGCGATGCTGTTGTTCAGCTCGATCACTTATGGCTTCGCGATGCTCAACATGACCGAGGGCAAGAAAGGCGCGACGCTCGGCTGGCTCGCGATCACCGGCTTGTTCGGTCTGTGCTTCATCGGGATCGAGCTGTATGAGTTCAGCCATCTGATCATGGAAGGTGCCGGGCCGCAACGTAGCGCGTTCCTGTCATCCTTCTTCACCCTGGTCGGCACGCACGGGCTTCACGTCACCTTCGGACTGATCTGGCTCGTCACGCTGATGGTCCAGGTCCAGGCCAAGGGGCTGATCCCCGCCAATCGGCGGCGGCTGATGTGCCTTAGCCTCTTCTGGCATTTTCTCGACGTCATCTGGATCGGCGTCTTCACCTTCGTCTATCTGATGGGAATGCTGCGATGAGCGCCGACACTCTCGATCGTGGCGGGCACGACCACGCCGACCACGCGCATGACGCACATCATGATGAGGAAGGTCATGGCTCGCGCAGGGGCTATTGGATCGGATTCCTGCTGTCGGTCGTCCTCACCGCGATCCCCTTCTGGCTCGTCATGACGATGCCGCTGGCGAAACAGGCGACCGCGCTGATCATCATGGCATTCGCGGCGGTCCAGATGGTCGTCCACATGATCTTTTTCCTCCACATGAACCGCAGAGCGGAAGGTGGCTGGTCGATCATGGCGCTGATCTTCACCGTCGTCATCGTCGGCATCGCGCTCAGCGGCTCGCTCTGGGTGATGTATCATATGAACGAAAACATGATGCCGATGCAGGACATGGCGAGCATGGGGTGACACGCCGCCACAGCCTGCGGAGCGTCCTGTTCGTGCTCGCGGGCCTGCTCACGATCGCCGGGCTGATCGCGCTCGGCACCTGGCAGGTCCATCGGCGCACGTGGAAACTCGACCTGATCGCGCGCGTCGACGCCCGGCTGAGGGCAGCCCCCGTCCCCGCGCCACGGGTCGCGGACAAGGGCGACGAATATCGCCGCGTCGTCGCGCGCGGCGACTATCTCCCGGGCAAGAATACGTTGGTGCAGGCTTCGACCGTTCGCGGTCCCGGCTGGTGGGTGCTGACGCCGCTGGCGACATCGCGCGGCGTCATCCTCGTCAATCGCGGCTACGTTCCCGACCGCGCCGCGCCGCCGGCACCAACCGGGCCGGTAACCGTCACCGGGCTCCTCCGCCTCAGCGAACCGGGCGGGGGTTTCCTGCGCAGCAACGACCCCGTCGGCGGGCGCTGGTATTCACGCGATGTCGCCGCGATCGCGCGCACCGATGGCCTCCGCACCGTGCCCTATTTCATCGACGCCGCCGCCGCGCCGACCGAACGACCTGCACAGCCGGTCGGCGGGATGACCGTCGTCGCGTTCCGCAACAATCATCTCGTCTACGCGATCACATGGTATAGCCTCGCACTGATGACAGCCGTCGCCCTAGCCTATTTAATGATCGCGCCGCGCCAGGGCCGGAGCCGGAGCCGGAGCCGGGGGGTGGACGCGTCATGATCGGCGGCCCGCTACCCAAGTCGGCCCTGCCCAAGTCGAACCTGCCCGCGGGACGCGACAACATGGTGCTGCTTGTCCAGCTTCGCTGGCTGGCGGTGGCGGGGCAGCTGGCAACGATCCTCCTTACCCATTTCGCGCTCGGTATCGACCTGCCCTTGTCCGCGATGATGGGCGTGCTCGCCGCGCTCGTCCTGCTCAATTTCGTCAGTGGCGCGCGGCTCAAACGCAGTGTCGCGATCATCAATGCGGAATTGTTCGGCGCGCTGCTGCTCGATGTCGCCGCGCTTTCCGCCCAGCTCTATTTCAGCGGCGGCGCGACCAATCCCTTCGTGTCGCTGTTCCTGCTTCAGGTCGTGCTAGGATCGATCCTGCTCGACCGCTGGTCGATCTGGCTGCTGGTCCTCGCGACCAACATCGCCTTTGGGCTGCTGACCGTCTTGCACCGCCCGATCAGCCTGCCACCGGGTTTCTCCAACGATCTGTTCGGTCTTCATATCCAGGGCATGTGGGTCAATTTCGCGCTCGCCGCGGTGCTGCTCGTGATGTTCGTCACGCGGATCAACGGCAATCTGCGCGCGCAGGACGCCCGGCTTGCGGAAATCCGGCGACAAGCAGCCGAGGAGGACCATATCGTCCGCATCGGCATGCTCGCCTCGGGCGCGGCACATGAACTCGGCACGCCCTTGTCTTCGTTATCGGTCATTCTCGGCGATTGGCGACATATGTCGACGATTGCGCACGATCCCGACCTTTCGCGCGAAGTCGCGGAGATGCAGGCCGAGGTGCAGCGCTGCAAGGCGATCGTCACGAGCATCCTCGTCGCGTCTGGTGACGCACGCGGCGAACGCTCCGCCGCGACGACCGTCCGTCAGCTTTTCGACCGGATCGTCGCCGACTGGATCGCCGCACGCGATTTCGGCGGCGTGCAGTATGACGACCGCTTTGGCCCCGATGTGCCGATCGCGTCCGACATCGTGCTGCAACAGGCGATCTTCAACTTGCTCGACAATGCGGCGGAGGTGTCGCCCGACCGGATCGACATCGTGCTGACACGGGGCGAAGACGATATGCTGATGCTGTCGGTCATCGATAATGGTGGCGGCTTCGCTCCAGAGCAGCTCGATGAACTTGGCAAGCCGTATAACAGCAGTACCGGTCAGCCGGGCCGCGGACTCGGCCTTTTCCTCGCGGGCAATGTCGCGCGCAAGCTTGGCGGGTCGCTCTCCGCGCACAATCTCGCGGATGGCGGCGGCGCAGAGGTGACCTTGCGCCTGCAACTATCGACGCTCAGTTTGGCGCGATGATGGAGAACGCCGAAAAACGCCTGCTGATCGTCGAGGACGATGCCACCTTCGCACGCACGCTCCAGCGATCGTTCGAACGTCGCGGCTATCGCGTCGCAGTCGCGGCCGGGCCGGAACAGGTCGATATATTCATCGCCGACCACCGACCGACGCATGCGGTCGTCGACCTGAAGCTGGCGCAATCGTCGGGCCTTGCCTGTGTCGAAACGCTCCATGCGCATGATCCCGCTACGATCATCATCGTCCTCACCGGCTATGCCAGCATCGCCACCGCCGTACAGTCGATCAAGCTTGGCGCGACATCGTACCTCGCCAAACCCGCCAATACGGACGACATCGAACGCGCATTCGGCATGACCGTCGGCGACGCCGACATCCCGATCGAGGGGCGTCAGACGTCGATCAAGACGATCGAATGGGAACGGATCAACGAAGTGCTCGCGGAAACCGGATTCAATGTTTCCGAAACCGCCCGCCGCCTCGGCATGCATCGCCGCACGCTTGCGCGTAAACTCGAAAAGCGCCAGATCGTCTGATGGCGATGGGCAACCTGCGCTGGCAAAGCGTCACTCAGCGATGCAGGTCGAGCCCGACACCGATGATCGTCCGGTCTTCAGAGAAACAACGAATATTTTCGCGCGCAAGGACTTCCAGAATCTTATGAATGCTGCCGCGTCGTGTCGCAATCGGCGCTTCGTCATCCTCCAATCGCCTGACTGTCGAACGCGACAAGCCAGCTTCGGTGGCTAATCGCTCCGCTGGCCAGTTCAGCAACGCCCGCGCCGCGCGCATCGCGGACGGGGTTATGTCGTCATACCGCTTGGCGTTCGTCTCTCGTGCATCCGACTCGTTACGACCATATCGGCCTGATCCCGCGATTGCCAGGATGACGCCGAACCATCGCGTGACGCTTCCGTCCTCATCGAGGACCGGCATCGCCCGGGCGTTATGCCATCGATAAATGCCGTCGGCACAGCGCAAACGATAATCGGTGTTGTAATGGGTGTGATGGACCACCGCGGTCTGCCACGCCGCACGCACCCGCGCGGAATCGTCGGGGTGGATCGCGTTCATCCATCCCTCCCCGTCGGCCTCGGCGGGGGTCTGCCCCG
>JAPKCG010000306.1 GCA_028823055.1 Sphingomonas bacterium | reverse complement strand
CGACATATTTGCGATATTCATCGAGCGTCGTTGCGCCGACGCAATGGAGTTCGCCGCGGGCGAGCGCGGGTTTTAGCAGATTGCCCGCATCCATCGCGCCTTCGGATTTTCCCGCACCGATCAGCTGATGCATCTCATCGATGAACAGGATGATCGTGCCTTCGCCCGCCTTTACCTCGTCGAGCACGCCCTTCAGCCGCTCCTCGAACTCGCCGCGATATTTCGCGCCCGCGATCAGCGCGCCCATGTCGAGCGACATCAATGTACGATCCTTGAGCGTATCGGGGACGTCGCCATTGGCGATGCGCAGCGCGAGCCCCTCGGCGATCGCGGTCTTGCCGACGCCGGGTTCGCCGATCAGCGCGGGATTGTTCTTGGTCCGGCGCGCCAGGATCTGGATCGTGCGGCGAATCTCCTCGTCGCGGCCAATGACGGGATCGAGTTTGCCGTCGCGCGCCGCCTGAGTCAGGTCGCGGGCGAATTTCTTGAGCGCGTCATATCGGTCCTCGGCGCTCGCGGTGTCGGCGGTGCGGCCACCGCGCAGGTCGTTGATCGCGGTGTTTAGTGCCTCTGGCGTCACGTTCGCGGCCTTCAGCGCCTTGCCCGCCGCGGTATTGAGCGACAGCGCCAGCGCGACGAGCAGCCGTTCGACGGTGACATAACTGTCGCCCGCCTTTTGCGCGATCTGTTCGGCCTGGTCGAGCACGCGCACCGCATCGTTGTTGAGGCCCGGCGATTGCTGCGCACCCGACCCGCTGACGGTCGGGATTTTCGCAAGCGCGGCGTCGGTTTCGCTGACGGCGCGACGCGCGTCGCCGCCCGCCTTGGCGATCAGTCCGGCGGCCATGCCTTCGCTGTCTTCAAGTAGCGCCTTCAAGAGATGTTCGGGCGCGATCTGCTGGTTACCCAGGCGGATCGCGACGGTTTGCGCCGATTGCAGAAAGCCCTTGGCGCGGTCGGTGAATTTTTCGAGGTTCATGGCTGCGTTCCTGAAGTTTGCTGCAATGTAGTGTGGTATTTGTGCAACACAAGATGGCGCGGACTTGTCGTCATACCCATGCGCCCGCACCATCATCCTTGCGGTGCGGGGGCTGTAGGTCGCCGCGCGAGCGCGTCTGTCGCCTTGTGATGCGGTTGCGGCGCTTGGGTTGGGTGCTAAGGTAGGGTGCAACAGCCGATAATGACGGGACAGAATTGACGATGACAAAAAAGATCGCGCTCGCTGGTGTGGCAATGCTGGCGGTCACCAGTCCTGTCGTCGCGCAGACCGCCCCGACCGCGCAGAAAAGTGCGACGGCCGCCGCGCTGCCGCAGGGCGCGCCGGTCAGCGCGCTCGTCCGCGACATCGACATTCCCTATCAGCAATTTACGCTGAAGAACGGGTTGCGCGTCATCGTTCACACCGATCGCAAGGCACCCGTCGTCGCGCTGTCGGTGTGGTATCATATCGGATCGAAGGACGAGCCGACGGGGCGGAGCGGCTTTGCGCATCTGTTCGAACATCTGATGTTCGGCGGTTCGGAGAATAGCGATCAGAGCTGGTTCCAGCCGATGCAAGCGCTTGGCGCGACGGGGCTCAACGGCACGACATCGTTCGACCGGACCAATTATTTCGAAACCGTACCGCGCGGCGCGCTCGACACGGCATTGTTTCTCGAAAGCGACCGGATGGGGCATCTGCTCGGTGCGATCACCCAGTCGAAGCTCGATATCCAGCGCGGCGTCGTCCAGAACGAAAAGCGTGGTGGCGACAATCAGCCCGGCGGGCTTGTCGATTATGCGGTGCAGGAAACGCTCTTCCCCGCAGGTCATCCCTATCACCACACGCCGATCGGTTCGATGGCCGATCTCGACAAGGCTAGTCTTGCGGACGTGAAGGGCTGGTTCCAGCAGCATTACGGCCCGAACAATGCGGTACTGGTGCTGGCGGGCGACATCGATGCGGCAGCGGCCAAGCCGCTGGTCGAGAAATATTTCGGTTCGATCGCGCGCGGCCCGGAAAACGAGCCGACGATGGCACAGGTCCCGACACTCGCCAAGCGGGTCGACCTGTCGTTCAAGGATCAGGTTGCGAACACCACGGTGACGCGGACCTGGGCGATTCCGGGGATGCTAGACCCCGACGCGCCCGCGCTCGATCTCGCAGCCAGCGTCATTGGCGGTCTCGACAGTTCGCGGCTCGAAAATTCGCTCGTGCGTGGTAGCAAGATGGCGGTGAGCGTATCGGCCTCTTCGCAGAGTTTGGAGCGCGTCGGCCAGTTCGAGATCAGCGCAGTCGTACCGCCGGGCAAGGATGCGAAGGCGGTTGGTGACGCAATCGATGCCGCCGTTGCCGATTTTATCAAGACCGGCCCGACCGAGGCCGAGCTGCGCCGTGCCAAGACCGCCGACATCGCCAATACGATCCGCGGGCTGGAAGCGGTCGGCGGCTTTGGCGGCAAGGCGGTCGCGCTGGCGAGCGGCGCGGTTTACGCGAACGATCCGGGTTTCTTCAAGAAACAGCTGGCGGCCGAAGCGGCGACGACGCCCGCCCAGGTAAGGGCGGCCGCGGCGAAGTGGCTGTCGCGCCCGGTCCTCGCCTATACGCTGGAGCCGGGCGAACGCGGGAAATATGAAGAGGCGGCGAGCGTCGCGGCGGCGGCATCTGCGCCTGCCGGTCCTGCTCCGGCAACGACGGCACCAGCGCCGGTCGCGCGGGGTGCCATCCCGACGCCCGGCAAAACCGCCGATCTGGATTTCCCGACGATCGAGCACGCCAAATTGTCGAACGGCATCGAGGTCGAATTCGCCCGCCGCACGGCGGTGCCGGTCGTCAATGTCGCGATCGATTTCGATGCGGGCAACGCCGCCGATCCCAAGGCGAAGCTAGGGACGCAGGCGATGATGCTGCGCCTGCTCGAACAGGGGACAGAGCGGTACACGGCGGAACAAATCGCACAGGCGCAAGAGAATCTGGGCGCGAACATCGGTGCGGATGCATCGATGGACCGTACCAAGATCGGGCTGTCGGCGCTGACGCCGAATCTCGCACCGTCGCTCGACCTGCTGGCAGACATCGTCCGCAATCCGGCCTTCCGCCCCGCCGATATCGAGCGCGTTCGGGGACAGCAGCTGGCGAGCATCGCGGCGGAAACGAAACAGCCCGTGCCGCTGGCGCTGCGCGTGCTGCCGCCGATCCTCTATGGTCCCGCGAGCCCCTATGGCGTCCCGTTCACCGGCACCGGCAGCCCAGCAGTGGTCGCGAACCTGACCCAGGCGGATCTCCAGGCCTTCCGCAATGCGTGGTTGCGTCCCGACAAGGCGAAAATCTTCATCGTCGGCGATACCGATCTGAAAACGATCATGCCGCTGCTCGAAAAGAGCTTTGGCGATTGGCGAGCCGCGGGCGCCGCGACGACGAAGGATTTCGGGGGCGCGCTGCCTGCTTCCAAGGGGCGCATCGTCGTGATCGATCGTCCGGGCACGCCACAATCGCTGATCTTCGCAGGCGTGCTGACGCCCAAAAAGGGGACTGACGATCTGGTCCCGCTCGATCAGGCGAACGGCGTGTTGGGCGGCAGCTTCCTGTCGCGCCTCAACATGGACCTGCGCGAAACCAAACATTGGTCCTATGGTGTGCAAGGGTTGCTTTACACGGTCCAGCACACGGTCCCCTATATGATCTACGCCCCGGTGCAGGCCGATCAGACCGGCCCGTCGATTGCCGCATTGCGCAGCGACGTGGCGAGCTTCGTCGGCGACAAGGGCGTAACATCGGCCGAACTGACGCGGACGATTTCGGGGGCGATAAACGAGCTTCCCGGTCGATTCGAATCGGGGTCGGCGGTGCTGTCGGCGATGGAATCGAATGACGTCTATGGCCGTCCCGATGATTATTATGCGATGCTGCCGACGAAATTGCGCGCGCTGACTGCAGCCGAGCTTGACGCTGCGGCAAAGGCGGCGATCGACCCGGCGAAGATCACATGGGTCGTGATCGGCGACTATGCGAAGGTGAAACCGCAACTTGACACGCTGGGGCTGCCCGTCGAGGTGATGCCAGCCGCCGCCGTAATGGGCGGCAAGTGAACATTCCAACTGGAGAGACGATCATGGCAGATGTCGACGGCACCTGGGATTGCGTAGTGAAATCGCCGCTGGGCGACCAGAAGATGCAGCTGACGGTCAAGACCGCAGATGACAAATGGTCGGGCACCGTGTCGGGCGCGATGGGGTCGAGCGACCTTGGCGG
>JAPKCG010000019.1 GCA_028823055.1 Sphingomonas bacterium | reverse complement strand
GGCGGCGGCCGCCCCGCGCGCTGGGCGGCCGTCGACAGCGTCGCGACGCTAAAGGCTGCGGTCGCCGAGATCGGCACCCCCGCGATCCTCAAAACCGCGCGCTTCGGTTACGACGGCAAGGGACAGGTGCGGATCAATCGCGCATCCGAAGTCACCGCCGCCTGGGACGCGATCGGCGGCCCCTCCGTTCTGGAAGGCTTTGTCGATTTCTCCCACGAGTTCTCGATCCTTATCGTCCGCGCCGCCGATGGCTCGACGCGCCGCTACGACCCGCCGCACAATGTTCACCGTGACGCTATCCTGCGTAGCTCGATCCTCCCCGCCCCCGCCCCCGTACTGGCGCAGGCAGAGGAAGCGACCGACCTCGCGATCCGCATCGCGGAGGCGCTCGGTTATATCGGCGTGCTCGCGTGCGAATTCTTCGTCGGTCCCGATGGCCCCGTCTTCAACGAAATGGCACCGCGCGTTCACAATTCGGGGCATTGGACGATCGAGGGAGCCGAAACCTCGCAATTCGAAAACCACATTCGCGCGATCACCGGCTTGCCGCTTGGCAGCACAAAGCTGACCGGCGCACACGTCACGCTCGAAAACCTCATTGGCGACGACCCCTGGCTGCCCGCGCTGAGCGAAGACGGCGCGCACCTCCACCTCTATGGCAAAGGCGAGGCGCGCCCCGGTCGTAAGATGGGCCACATCACGCGCATCTCGCGCTAGGCGGCAAATAATTCCAGCTGTTCCTTCTTCGGCGCAATCACCGGTCGCAAATCCGCGCAATCGCTCAGCGCGACGGGCCGCCAATCCTCCGCGACAATGAACGGCCTGATTTTCGCGATCGACACGGTCAGCCGCGCCACGTCGTCCAGCCGCAATCGCCGCCAGCGCCGGCTCGTCAGAATGGCCCCCACCGCCTTCGTCCCCAGCCCCGGCACGCGCAGCAGCATCTCACGCGGCGCACGGTTGACGTCGACGGGAAAAACCCCGCGAAATTTCAGCGCCCAGGCAAGCTTCGGGTCGATGTCGAGCGGCAACATTCCCGTCGCATCATCCGCCGCCGCGACGACTTCATGCGGTTTATAGTCATAGAACCGCATCAGCCAGTCCGATTGATACAGGCGATGCTCCCGCATCAACGGCGGGCGCTGAAGCGGCAACACCGCGCTCGCATCGGGGATCGGGCTGAACGCCGAATAATAGACGCGCCGCAGACCGAACCGATCGTAAAGGGACGACGCGCGCGTCACGATGTCGCCATCGGTCGCGGCATCCGCCCCGACGATCATCTGCGTCGATTGGCCTGCGGGCGCGAAGATCGGCGCGGATTTATATTTCTTCCGTGCATCCTTTAAGTCCGCGATCGATGCCTTGACCTCCTTCATCGCCGTCTCGATCCGCGCGCCGTCCTTCTCCGGTGCCAGCCGCTTCAGGCCGCCGACGGTCGGCAGTTCGACGTTGATCGATACACGATCCGCATAAAGTCCCGCCTGGTGGACCAATTCAGGATCGGCATCGGGGATCGTCTTCAGGTGGATATAGCCCCGGAAATGATGATCCTCGCGCAACGACCGCGCGACCTCGACCAGCTGCTCCATCGTATAATTCGACGACGCGATGATCCCCGATGACAGGAACAGACCCTCGATATAATTACGTTTGTAGAAAGCGATCGTCAGATCGACGACTTCCTTCGCGGTGAATCGCGCGCGGCGGACGTTCGAACTTTTGCGATTGATGCAATAATGGCAATCGAACACGCAGCTATTGGTCAGCAGGATCTTGAGCAGGCTGATACACCGGCCATCGGGCGCATAGGCATGGCAAATCCCCATCCCCTTGTCCGTCGACCCCAGCCCCTTGCCATCGCGTGACGTCCGCTTGACCGACCCCGACGATGCGCAGGACGCATCATATTTCGCCGCATCGGCGAGAATTTCCAGCTTTTCACGAACGTCGATTTGCGCCATATGTTCACACTATGTTCGTATAGTTGATGCGGCAAGTGCTACTGCACTGAGGCACATCATACCGGCGCATGAAATGCTCGATCGGGCGCAAGTGCCGGCAATTTTACGGGGCCGACACATCTTTGCGACGTTTACGCGCAACTGACCCGCAAGCAGGGGATTTTGAAGGACGACGCCGATGACCGACCAGACGATGCAGACCGCAGCCCCGCTCGACATCGACTATATCATGCGCCGCTCTGCGGATGAGGCCAGACAGACGATCCTCGCCAGCGATCCGCGCGCCGCCGCTGCGCATGAAGAATTGTGTCGCCGCTATGTCGATCTCGCGCTTGCCGCGCTGGGCAGGCCTCACTCCGCCGCGAGCAACGTCTCCGCCGCCTGAAGATCGACCGAGACCAGGCGACTGACCCCCTTTTCGATCATCGTTACCCCGAACAGCCGGTCCATCCGGCTCATCGTCACCGCATTGTGCGTGACGATGAGATAGCGGGTATCGGTCTCCTCGCTCATTCGGTCGAGCAAGTCGCAAAACCGCTCGATATTCGCATCATCCAAGGGCGCATCGACTTCGTCTAGGACGCAGATCGGTGCGGGATTGGTGAGGAACAGGCCAAAGATCAGCGCGACGGCGGTCAGCGCCTGTTCGCCCCCCGACAGCAAGGTCAGCGACTGAAGCCGCTTGCCCGGCGGCTGTGCCATGATTTCGAGTCCAGCCTGCAACGGATCATCCGAATCGATCAACGCCAGATGCGCCTGCCCGCCATCGAACAACGTCGTGAACAGGCGTTGGAAATGCCCGTTCACAGCCTCGAACGCGGCGAGCAATCGCTGCCGCCCCTCGCGATTGAGCGTCCCGATCGATCCGCGCAGCCGGTTGACCGCCTGACCCAGCTCGTCACGTTCGCTGGCATTGCCGATACTCGCCGCCTCCAGCTCGGCGAGTTCCCGCTCGGCGACCAGATTGACGGGGCCGATGCGCTCACGATCGCGGGTCAGCTTGTCGTGCGCCGCCGATTCCTCGGCGGGGGTCGCAACCTCCTCGACCGCAAAGCCCAGCTTTTCGGGCAGGATTGGCGCGGGGCATTCAAAGCGTTCGCCCGACAGCCGCCCCATCTCGACCCGGCGCAATTCCTGCGCCTCAAGCCGCGCCGCCGCGCCCGCCCGCGCTTCCCGCGCCTGCGCCAGCGCCTCGATCGCGCGCCGCTGCGTCTCCTCGGTCTGGCGCAACGCCGCATCGCCATCGCGCTCCGCCGCCGCCAGCGTCTCCGCCGATCCACGCTGCCGGTCATGGTCGTCGCCAAGCGTCGCGATTTCGACATCGAGCGCGGCGGGACGATCCGCGACGCCGGCGCGTTCGTCGGTCAGCGTCGTTTCGCGCCGGGCCATATCCGCGATCCGCGTCGCTGCCTCGCCCGCCCGCGCGCGCCAGCTGCGCGTATCCGCTTCCGCCGCCGCCAGGCGTTCGCGATTAGCCTGCAGCGTCCGCGCCGCCGCCGCGCGTCGTTCGCGTGCCGCCGCCACCGCCGCCCTCGCGCCTTCCGCCTCGCGCATCAGTGTCGCGGCGGCGGTGGCGCTATCGCTCATATCGGGCAGCGCTTCGATCGCCGCCGCCGCCGCCGCCAGCTCGGCTGCCGCCGCATCCCGCTCGCTCCCCGCCGACACGGCACGCTCATCCAAATCGACTCGCTGCGCCGCAAGCCGCTCGATCCGCCCGCGCGCGCGATCCTCTTCCTGCACCGCGCCGCGCGCCTTCTCATCCGCCTTCCGAACCAGATCGCGCGCTGCGGTCGCCGC
This sequence comes from Sphingomonas bacterium, assembly GCA_028823055.1. GTDB lineage: Bacteria > Pseudomonadota > Alphaproteobacteria > Sphingomonadales > Sphingomonadaceae > Sphingomonas. The sequence goes on along the minus strand of JAPKCG010000019.1, from coordinate 15,133 downwards.
CGCCCGGAACCGTTCGATCTTCGCCGCCGCCGCATCGCGCGCCGTCGCCGCCGCATCGACCTTGGCAACCGCAGCGGGCCGCGCCGCCTCGAGTCCCGACAACCGGTTGAGGCGCACCAGCCGCGCCGCCACTGCCGCGCCCTGACCTTCGGATACATAGCCGTCCCAGCGCCGCATCCGCCCCTCGCGGGTCACCAGCCGCTGACCAAGCGCGAGCGTCTGCCCCGAATCGACTTCGACGACGAAAATTTGCGACAGTCGCCGGGCGAGCGCCGCCGGCGCCTCGACTCGATCGCCCAGGGGCAGCGTCCCCGTGGGCGGCGGAGGGTCGGCGGGCTGCGGCGCGGAGCCGTGCCATGCGGCGGGCGGCGCTTGCAGATCATCGCCCAGCGCCGCGGCCAGGCTCGCCTCGAATCCCGGTGCCACAGTCAGCGTATCGAGCAATTTATCGCCATCGCCCCGCGCGGTCGATCGCGTCAGCGCCGCTGCTTCGGCATCGAGCCCCGCCAGTTCGGCCCGCGCCGCGCTCAACGCCGCCTCGGTCCGCCCCCGCGTCTCGACCGCCTCGCGCTCACTCTCCTCAGCCCAGGCAATCGCGATACGCGCCTTGTCCGCCTCGGCGATCGCCGCCTTGCGAATTTCGCCCGCAGTCTCCAGCGCCGCCTGATCCGCCGCCGCATCACCCAGCGCTTCGATCGCCGCAGCGATCCGCGCCACCTCGGCTGTCGCACGCGTCGAGCGGACTGCGGCGGCATCGCGCGCGGCGGTCGCGACGCGGACTTCAGCCGCCTCGCTCGCCTGGCGGCTCAGCGCCTGCGCCAGCGCGACCTCGGCGTCGCGCCCGACCCGCTCGGCCGCCGCGACCGCCGCCTCCAGTTCGGGTGCCGCCGCCGCGTCCGTCGCGATGTCGGTCTTTAGCGCCGCGATCGTCTCGCTCAGCCCCGCCAGCGCCTCGGCGGCATCGCGCGCCAGCGACCCTTCGCGCGCGCGATCGTCGCCGATCCGCCGGATCGCCTCCGCCAATTCGTCGATCCGTCGTTCAGCGGCGGCACGCTCGCTCTTGAGTGTCGCGAGCCGGTGCGCAGTTTCACTCGCACGATCGCGGGCGCGCATCGCGGCGGCGCGCGCGCTCGCGACCGTTTCCGCCGCCTCGCGCTGATAGGCGGCGGCGGCCTCGCTCGTCTCGGTCGCCGCGCGCACCCGTTCATCCGCGACCATCGATTCGCGCTTCGCCGCCTCCGCCGCCGCGACCGCATCGCGCCACCGCGCGAAAATCATCCGCGCCTCGGTCACCCGGATCTGGTCGGTGATCAGGCGATAGCGTTCGGCGGCGCGCGCCTGTCGCTTCAGTGCGGCGGCGCGAGCGTCCTGATCCGCGATAACCTCATCGAGCCGCGCCAGATTCGTTTCGGTCGCGCGCAATTTCTGTTCGGCATCGCGGCGACGGACATGCAGCCCCGCAATCCCCGCCGCTTCCTCCAGCATGGCGCGCCGGTCGGCGGGTTTCGCCGCGATCACCGCGCCGATCTTGCCCTGGCTGACGAGCGCGGGGCTATGCGCGCCCGTCGCGGCGTCGGCAAACAGCAACGACACGTCCTTGGCGCGCACATCCCGCCCGTCGATGCGATAGGCGCTGCCCGCCCCGCGTTCGATCCGGCGGACGATTTCGGTTTCCTGCGCGCCGTCATCGGCAGGAATTTCGGCGAGGATCGACACCTCCGCGAAATCGCGTGGTGGCCGCGTCGCGGTCCCGGCGAAGATGACGTCCTCCATCCCCGCGCCGCGCAACGACTTCGCGCTGCCTTCCCCCATCGTCCAGCGCAGCGCTTCGAGCAGGTTCGATTTGCCGCAACCATTGGGGCCGACAACCCCCGTCAGCCCACGCTCGATCCTGAGGTCGGCAGGATCGACGAAGCTCTTGAACCCGGCAATACGAAGCCGCTTGATCTGCATGGCTGAGCGCGCCCCCCGACGCGCCATTTGGCGGGGGGATCGCTCCCCCCGCTGGTGGATCAGGCCCCCGCCGCCTTCAGCGCCTGCGACACATTGTCCCAGGTCGGGTTCTCGACGGGCTTGCCATCGACGATGACCGTCGGCGTGCTGGTGACGGTGCCGTCGCCGCCCGCTTTTTCGGTCACTGCGGTGATATCGTTGAGCGTCTTTTCATCCTTCAGACAGGCGCGTGCCTTGTCTTCGGGAATTCCCCGCTGCTTGACGAAATCGATCGCGCCCATCGCGGTCGCATAATCGGTCATGATCTGACCGGGCGACTTACCCGCCGTCTGCTGCTGCGCGGGTGTCATCGCCTGCCATTTGTCGACGAAGCTCTGCTGGTTGGCATAGGTCTGTTCGAGGATCGGGAAGAACGGCCCCGTACCCCCGCACTGGCCCAACGTCGCCAGCGCCAGTTCGGCAGGCCCGTGGATCAGGAAATCGCGAAATTCGAAACTGACCTTACCCGTCGACACATAATCGTCGATCAGCGGCTGGAACCCCGTTGCCGCGAACTGCGCGCAGCCGGGACACAGCCGCGCGCCATATTCGACCAGCTTCACCGGCGCATCGGGATTACCCATGCGATAGCCCTGTTCGGTCTTGGTGACGACGTCCTGCCACTTCTGCCCCGCAGGGGCGGTCGCCCCCGCAACTGGCGCGGCGGCGGCGATATTGGCGGTCGTGGCGTCGTTCTTCGAACAGGCGGCGAGCGCCAGCGGCAAGAGGAACAACGCGGTCAGGAATCTCATGGTCGTCATACTCCGTTACAGGACGCGGCTGAATTACTTGGCGCCCTTGGCGCGCAAAATCGGTTCGAGGCTGCCCCAGTCATGAACATCGAGCAAGGTGCCGTTGAGATAGAAAGTCGGCGTGCCCGTCACCTCGGCGGGAGTCTCACCCGTCATCGCGACGAGCGCATCGACTGCCTTAGTGTCCGCAAAGCAGGCCGCGACCTGTTTGGCGGTCAGCCCGCGCTTCGTCATGAGCGCGGTCAGCCCCGATCCGTCGGCAGCGGCCCTAATGCGTTTCGCGGGCGGATAGCCTGCCACCTCGGGATGTTTGTCCTGCCAGTCGACCGCCTGGGCCAGCCACGCCTCCTGACCGCGATAGATCGCCGCCGACGCCGCCGAAAAGTCGCGCGCACCCGCGCATCGCGCCAGGATCGCCGCAGCCAGATCGAACTGGTCGCGGACAAGATGGTGATATTCGAGCGAAACCGCACCCTTGCGAATCATCTGCCCCTTCAACACCGGCTCGCTTTCGGTCGAAAACGTCGCGCAATGCGAACAGGTATAGCTGCCATATTCGACCAGCTTCAGCTTGGCCGCAGGATTGCCGGTCAGCATCGCGCCCGATGGCAGGCGCATCGTGACGGTCGACCAGTCGCGCGTCGGCGCGGCGGCAGTCAGCAGGAATATCGACAGGAACGCGAACAGCAAACGCATGACAGCTCTCAACTTATCTTCGGAATTCCGCGGGTCGCGGCGACCCCGGCGGCAAGCGATTCGAGCACCGCGCGCAATTCGGGATCGGCGATGCCCTTCAATCCTTCACCCATATCGGCGGGCACCGGGCGCAGCGACGGTGGCGCGGCGGGTGCGCGGCGTTTGGCGACCTCACCCTGGCGGATCGTCAGTTTCGCGACTGCGGCATAGCCAAAGAAGCGATTGACCCGCTCGACGATCTCGGGCGCGACATGCTGCATCATCGGTGCGTGGGCGCCGCGCACGGTCAGTGTCAGCACGCCCTCGCTCTTCTGCCCCGGTGGAAAGCGGATCGATTCGGGGGCGGACGCGCTCGCCAATTTCTCCCCCACGATCTCGGGCCAGCGGCTGACGATCGCGCTTTGGACGAAGCCGAATCGGCGAAACGCCGCACCGCCGACCGCAGGCAGCAATTCGGCGACCGCGCGGCTGCGATTCTGGCGCTCGGGCTCCGATTTCGGCTGGGGGACGCGCGCACGCTTGCTCATCGCGATGCTCATGCCATAGCGACGGGGTGAACGCCAAGCGCTCTTCGATCCCCCCGGTCGCCGCCGCCCTGCTCGACTGGTACGACGCGCATCGCCGCGACCTGCCCTGGCGCGCCAGGGCAGGCGAAACCCCCAATCCCTATCGCGTCTGGCTGTCGGAGGTGATGCTTCAGCAAACTACGGTCGCCACCGTCACACCGCGCTTCACCGACTGGGTCGCTCGCTGGCCCGATTTCGAAAGCCTCGCGCGCGCCGACGACGCCGACATCATGGCTGCCTGGGCGGGGCTCGGCTATTATGCCCGCGCGCGCAATCTCGTCGCCGCGGCCAAGGCGGTCGTCGCGGATCATGGCGGGCAGTTCCCCCGTACCGAGGCCGAACTCAGAACGCTTCCCGGTCTCGGCGCGTACACCGCCGCCGCGGTCGCCGCGATCGCCTTCGGGGAGCGTGCGGTCGTGATCGATGCCAATGTCGAACGCGTCGTCGCCCGGCTCTTTGCGATTCGCGAACCACTACCACAGGCGCGCGTCGCGATCCGTGCCGCCGCCGATACAATCACCCCAAGCTTACGCGCCGGGGATTTCGCGCAGGCGATGATGGATCTGGGCAGCGCGATCTGCACCTCGCGCAGCCCCCGCTGCCTGCTCTGCCCGATACGCGATCACTGCGCCGGCTTGGCCGCAGGTGATCCCGCGACGATGCCCGTCAAACCGCCGAAAAAGATACGCCCGCACCGTCACGGCACGCTGTTCTGGCTCGAACGCGGCGATGATGTCCTGCTCGTCACCCGCCCGCCGGAGGGGTTGCTCGGCGGGATGCGCGCGCTGCCGACCGGGCCGTGGGCCGACACGCCGCCCGGCCTCGTCGATGCCCCGGTGTCCGCGCCCGCCGTCACATCCTGGCGCACGCTCGATGCGACCGTCAGCCACAGCTTCACGCATTTCACGCTCGACCTGACGCTTGCGGTCGCGCGAATCGAGGCGCATCAAACCCCCAATTCGGGCGATTGGTGGCCTGTCGACGCATTGGCCGCTGCAGGACTGCCGACCGTCTTCGCAAAGGCCGCCGCCGCAATATTGGACGACAGGAGAGAGACACCGTGAACCGCACCCGCTGGATCGTTACCGCCACCGCCGCCATGCTGGCCACCACCGCCGCGATCGGGGGAGGAATCGTGGAATTCGCCACGCCGCAGGCGGTTCCGGCACCCGCCCCCGCCGCCCAGCCAGCAGCCGCCCAGCCAGCTGCGGCTCGGGCGCCCGTCCGCCAGCGTCCCGACATCGCCGCGCTCGCTCCGCGCGCGCTGCCCGCTTCGGTCATCCTGCCGACGACGCAGACGTTGTTCGACGGCTATGTCCGCGATGGCAAGATGCCCGGCATCGTCGCCGCTTATGGCCTTGGCCGCCTGCCGACGCTCTTTCCCGCCGCAGGCAAGATCGGGCTCGATACCGATGCGCTCCCCGCCGGTCCCGATTCGCTCTGGCGCGTCTATTCAATGACCAAGCCGATCACCGCCGCCGCCGCGATGATCCTGGTCGAAGAGGGCAAGATCGGCCTCGACGATCCCGTCAGCAAATACATTCCCGCCTTCAAGACGATGACCGTCCTGACCAGCCCCGACACCAGCCTCGATGCGGTCCCCGCCACATCGCACATCACGATCCGCGAGCTGCTCACGCACACCTCGGGGCTGGGCTATAATATCAGCGCCAAGGGGCCGCTCCTCAAACTCTACGAGGCGAAGGGCATTCTGCCCGCAGAGGTCAATGCGACGATGGAGGCGAAGATGCGCACCGTCCGCCCCGCGACGCTTGCCGAATTCGCGAACCGCGTCGCCAGCGCCCCGCTCGTCTATCAACCGGGTACGAAATGGCATTATTCGATCGGCCTCGACGTCATGGGGCGCGTCATCGAGGTCGCGAGCGGGATGCCGTTCGACAGCTTCGTCAACATCCGCATCTTCGCCCCGCTCAAGATGCAGTCGAGTTTCTGGACGGTTCCGGCGCGCGATACCCGCCGCTTCGCGACCAATATCGGGTTCGTCGGCGACCAGATGGTTCCTTTCGACCCGCCCGCCACCTCCCCCTATATGAAGGCCCCCAGCTTCCCCTATGGCGGGGCGGGTCTCGTCATGAGCGCGCGCGATTACGACCGCTTCCTGCACATGCTCCAAAATTACGGCGAGCTTGAGGGCGTGCGCGTGATGAAGGAGGCGACCGCGCGTCAAATGATGTCGAACCTGCTCCCGGCGGGCGTCACCTTCCCCGGCCTCGGCAATACCAACGGCAACGACAATAGCGGCGCGGCACAGGCGCCCCGTGCGGAAATCGGCTTTGGCGCGGGCGGCACCGTCTATCTGACCGACGGGCCGGGCGGTTTTCCGGGCAAGGGCACCTATGGCTGGGGCGGCGCGGCGGGCACGACCGCCTTCGTCGATCCCGCGCACCGGATGCGCGCGACGATCATGGTCAATTATTTCCCCGGCGACAAATGGCCACTGCGCGAACAGGCGGTCGCCGCACTGGCGAAGGACATCGCGAAGTTCCGCAAATGACGCAGATGCTCCAGCCCGGCTTTACCGGCGGCACGCTCGACCGCGCCGACCATCTCCGCCACGATCCTCATGCGCTCGCCGCCGCGCTCGACTGGCGGACGCGCTTGTTGAAGCTCGACGGGCTGATCCCCGCAGTCACCAACGAGGCGCGGCTCGGCTGGACCAGCCTTGCCGATGCGCCGGAGGATGCCGAGCTGATCCTGCTCGGCCTCGCCGACGGTCGTGCACATGTCGTCGCGCTCGCCCCCGGCCTCAGCCACGTCGATCTGCCCGCGATGCGCAATCCGACGCTGATGGCCGCACTCGGCAGCCTCGCGCCCGGCGAAGCCGCGACCTACGCCGCCGCGCGCAGCCTGATCGACTGGCATCTGCGCCACCGCTTCTGCGCCCGCTGCGGTCATGAGACGACGGTTTACCGCGCGGGCTGGGGGCGCTCCTGTGCAAGTTGCGGCGCCGAACATTTCCCCCGTGTCGACCCCGTCGTCATCATGATCGCCGAACATGACGACCGCGCCCTGCTGGGCCGTGGACGTGGCTGGCCGCCGGGCCGCTATTCCGCGCTCGCGGGTTTTCTCGAACCCGGCGAATCGATCGAGGAAGCGGTCGCGCGCGAAATTCACGAAGAGGCCGGCGTCACCGTAACCGGCGTGCGCTACATCGCCAGCCAGCCCTGGCCCTTTCCCTCGTCGCTGATGATGGCCTGCGTCGCGACCGCGCTCGACGATGCGCTGAATGTCGACACCAACGAACTCGAAGACGCAATCTGGGTGTCCCGCGCCGACGTCCGCCGCGTCCTTGCAGGGGAGGAGGGCAGCTTTATCGCGCCCCCGCCTTATGCGATCGCGCACACGCTGCTGACGGTCTGGGCGGAGGGCTAAGGCACCCGCCCGGCCGCATCAGGGGCGCGCGCGCGCCTGACGATAGGTGCCGAGCACGCGCACCCATTTCGAATGGAAGCCCAATTCCTCGATCGCACGATCGACCGTCGCATCGCCGGGCTTGCCGACGATATCGGCATAGAATTCGCTCGCCGCGAAGCTGCCGCCGCGCTGATAGCTTTCGAGTTTGGTCATATTGACCCCGTTCGTCGCGAAACCACCCATCGCCTTGTACAAGGCCGCGGGCACGTTCTTCACTTCGAAGATCAGCGTCGTCATCCACGGGCCATCGCCGACCGGCGGCGTTCCCGCGCGCGCCAGCACGACGAAGCGCGTCATATTATGGTCGGCATCCGCAATATCCGATGCGAACAGCGTCAGCCCGTAAATCTCTGCCGCGCCGGGCGGTGCGAGCGCGGCGACCGACACCGCCCCGCGTTCCGCCACCATCGCGGCGGCGCCTGCGGTATCGGGATAGGCGACCGGCGCGATCCCATGCGCTTTCAGCCAGTGGCGACACTGACCCAGCGCCTGCGGATGGCTCAGCGCCTCACGCACCTCATCGCGCGCACCAACGCCCATCAGCGCGTGGCGGATCGGCAGGAAATGCTCGCCGGTGATGACCAGCCCTGATTCGGGCAGCAGGAAATGAATGTCCGCAACCCGGCCATGCAGTGAATTTTCGATCGGGATAATCGCACAATCGGCATCCCCCGCCTTCACCGCATCGATCGCATCCTCGAACGAGAAACACGGCAGCGGCAGGCATTCGGGAAACGCTTCGACCGCCGCGACATGGCTGTTCGCGCCCGGTGCGCCCTGAAAAGCGACAGCGCGCGTCGGCGCGGCGGCGGCGGCGGCGGCCATCGCGGCAACGATCGGCCGGGCGGGGGCGGCGAAACTATCCATGGCGCGCCGCGATAGGGACGGATGACTGTTGCGACAAGCGCGGCTTGCGGACGGCCCCCGGCTTTTCTATGGGAAGCCGAGCTTTATTCGAAGCCACAGTCAAACGGGGACCTTCGCGCGCAATGGATAATCGGACCAACACGATCGCCGGCTGGACGCTGGCTGCCTGTGGCGCGGCGCTCGGCCTGTCGATCGTCGGCGGCATGGTCTATCACGGCGAACGCCCGGAAAAGATGGGTTACGCGATCGAAGGCGTCGAGGAAGAGGGCGCGGGCGGCGGCGCCGCCGAAGTCCCGATCGCGACCCTGCTTGCCAGTGCGGACGCGGCAAAGGGTGCCGAAGTCTTCAAGAAATGCGCGGCATGCCACACGATCAATCAGGGCGGCGCGAACGGCATCGGCCCCAATCTGTACGGCACCGTCGGTGAAGGCATCGCGCAGGGCAAGGGCGGCTATGCCTTTTCCGAAGCGCTCAAGAGCGTCGGCGGCGTCTGGGATTTCGACAAGCTCGACGCCTGGCTGACATCCCCGCGCAAATTCGCCAATGGCACGAAGATGACCTTCGCCGGCCTCGGCAACGGTCAGGACCGCGCGAACGTGATCCTCTATCTCAACCAGCAGGGCTCGAACCTCCCCCTCCCCGCCCCACCAGCAGCGGCAGCCCCTGCCGCGGGTGATACCCCTGGCAACACGACCGAGCCAGCCCTCGGTAACACCGCCGACCTCGCCAACACCGGCACGCCAGCTGCCGGTGCCCCCTCGGTAGACCCCAACGCCGCCAAGGAAGCCGCCAAACGCGGCGAGTGAGACGTAGCGCACCGCTCGCACGGCGGCGCGCACCGGACGCGCGGCGCGAGCCGGGTATGACGGCTGTCTGACCAAAAAATTGGCCCATCCCTGCGTTTATGCAGGCAGTATCTGGTCGGATGATCGGTCAGCGCGACTTAGGCTGACGATGCGAGGATCATGATCGCTCCGCCCGCGATGACGGCTGTTGCTGAGACCTGACGGCGATCGACCTTTTCGTGCAACCCCAGTGCGGCGATCAGCATTCCGAACACGACGCTGGTTTCACGAACCCCCGACACGACACCGACGGGGGCGAGCCTTAGCGCGATCAGCGCCGACCCGAAGCTGACAAGGCTCATCGCCCCCGCCAATGTGCCATGCCGCCACTCGGCTTGCAGGAGTGCCGCGACGCGCCCCCGACGCACGACGGCGAAGATGGGAAACATGATGATGCCATCCAGCAGAAAGAACCAGGCGATGAACGTGACCGCTGCCGGGGCGAGACGGATCGCATGTGCGTCCACGACGGTATAGCTTGTCGTCAAAAAGCCTGCGACACCCGCCGCAATCAGGCCGACCGCGCTGATCGCACGTCCGATGACGATCGCCATCATCCCTGCGCTGACAAGACAAATCCCCATCACGCTGCCCAGCGATACCGTGTCGCCGAGCAGCATGATGCCGAGAATAGCCGTCGTGATCGGCACCACGCCGCGCGCGATGGGATAGGTCACCGAAAACGCTTCCGCTGCATAGGCGCGAACCAGGACGAGCTGATATGTAGTGTGCAGCGCGCTCGCGGTCAGCAGCCACGGTAGCAAGTCCGACGTCGGCAGCGGCACGACCAGACATACCGGCGCCAGCACGACCGCGCCGATAATACCGATCATCGCCCGGACCGCGAGTTTGTCCCTTCCCGCCTTCAACAGCGCATGGGCGGCCGCGGTCGTTATCGATGACAGCAAGGCGAGCAGGATGCCGACCCCGGTATATGTCATGAACGCCCCCGATCGCGCCGAAGACAGCAGCCCCGGCGCATCGCCTGTCCTACACGCTGATGCGGCGCTATGCTCGGCGAATCGGTGCTTTCAGATGGCCGCAACTGCCCGCCCGGGCGACGGTCGCAACCGTCGTGGCGATCAAGTCATTTTTGGCGTGAACTTGTGTGAACTTAAGACGCGCGAACCACGCCCCGCGTTACGCCGCCTTGCGCAGCTCCAACCGGCCCCAGATCTCGACCAAGGCGGCGGTCAGGTCGCGCATCATGGCTTCGTCATGCGCGGGGCCGGGGGTGAAGCGCAGCCGCTCGCTGCCGCGCGGGACGGTCGGGTAATTGATCGGCTGAACATATATACCGTATTCGGCGAGCAGCACGTCGCTGATCTTCTTCGCCTTTACGGGATCGCCGACCATGACGGGGACGATGTGCGTCTCCCCGATCATCACGGGTAACCCCGCCTCGGCGAGCATCGCCTTCAACCGCGCCGCCGCCGCCTGTTGCGCGTCGCGTTCCTCGCTCGACGATTTGAGGTGGCGGACACTCGCCAGCACCCCTGCGACGAGGACGGGCGACAGGCTGGTCGTGAAGATGAACCCCGGCGCATAGGAACGGATCACGTCGATGATCGTCCGGTCGGCGGCTATATAGCCCCCCATCACGCCGAACGCCTTGCCCAGCGTCCCTTCGAGGATCGTGATCCGGTGCGCCTGGCCGTCACGCTCGCTGATTCCGCCGCCGCGCTTGCCGTACATCCCGACCGCATGGACTTCGTCGCAATAGGTCAGCGCGTTATATTTATCGGCAAGGTCGCAGATGGCCGCGATCGGCGACACGTCGCCTTCCATCGAATAGACGCTCTCGAACGCGATCAGCTTGGGGGCCAGCGGATCGGCGTCGGCGAGCAGCGCTTCGAGGTGCGCCAGGTCGTTGTGGCGGAAAATCTGTTTCTCGCATCCCGAATGACGGATGCCCGCGATCATCGATGCATGGTTTAGCTCGTCCGAAAAGATGATGCAGCCGGGCAGTATCTTGGCGATCGTCGCCAGCGTCGCCTCGTTCGAGACATAGCCGCTGGTAAACAGCAACGCCGCCTGCTTGCCGTGAAGGTCGGCGAGTTCTTCCTCCAGGTCGATATGATAATGCGTGTTGCCGCCGATGTTGCGCGTGCCGCCCGATCCGGCGCCGACATCGTGAAGCGCGTCCTCCATCGCCGCGATCACCTTGGGATGCTGACCCATGGCGAGATAGTCGTTCGAACACCACACCGTGATCGGCTTCGGCCCGTTATGTCCGGCGAAACAACGCGCATTGGGGAACGCGCCCTTGTTACGCAAGATGTCGATGAAGACGCGGTATCGCCCCTCGGCATGGAGCCGGTCGATCGCCTGCGAAAAGGCGCGTGTGTAATCGACCCGTGGCTCTCCCGAGCTGACGGGGAGCGGGCCAATGGAGTCGGTGCCAAGCGTCATGATAAGGCGGGTTACCCCGGTCAGGCCACGATTTCCAGCCATTTCCCCGGGGGTGGGCAATCTGTCCTACGGCTAAAGCGCCTCGATCCGCTCGAATCCCCGCGCCGCCAACGCCGCCGCAAGCGCGCGCTCATCCTCGCCGAGCCGCGTGAACACCGCGATGCCTTCACCCGCCGTGTCGGGCCATTCCTGTCCCTCGGTCAGCGCCGCGATCCGCCGCGCGATCCCCTCACCTCCGTCGACGAAACGGATCGGCCGCGCCCCCGCCGCCACGCGCAGCTCGTTTTCGACGAGCGGAAAATGCGTGCATGCGTTGACGATCACGTCGATTTCCGCGCCCCCCGGCTGATCGAATAGCCCCGCCAATACCGCCGCATAGCGTGCCGGATCGCTGTCGTGGCCATGCAGCTTCGCCTCCGCCAGTTCGACGAGGTCGGCGGAGCCATGACGGATCACCCGACAATCCCCCGCGAACCGCGCCGCGAGGTCATCGACATAGGCCTGACGCACCGTCGCCTCGGTCCCGAGCACCCCGATCGTCCGCGTCCGGGACAGCGCGGCGGCGGACTTGATCGCGGGCACCGTACCCACGATCGGCACGTCGAGCGCGGCGCGAACATGGGCGAGCGCGATCGTCGAGGCGGTGTTGCACGCGATCACGATCAATCGCGGGCGATAGCGTTCCGCGAGCCGCCCGAGCAACGCGGGCACCCGCGCCGCGATCTCGCCCTCGCTTTTGGTGCCATAGGGGAAACCAGCCGAATCGGCGGCATAGACGAACGGTGCCCGGGGCAGCGCCGCGCGGGCGGGCGCGACGATCGACAGGCCGCCGACGCCCGAATCGAAAAACAGGATGGGCCGCATATCCATGCCGCCCGCCTAGCCCGCCCGACCCTGCAGGCCAAGTTGCGCTACTTTATTGGCGAATTGTCACGGACACGATATGAACGGTCACCAAGGGGGAATCGTGACAACCCAGATCGTCTGGATCGCGCCGGCCATAGCGCTTGTCGTCGGGTATCTGCTCGGCGCGATTCCGTTCGGCGTCATCCTGACACGGCTGTTCGGCGCGGGGGATCTGCGCACGATCGGATCGGGCAATATCGGCGCGACCAACGTGCTCCGAACCGGGCGCAAGGGGCTCGCCGCCGCCACATTGCTGCTCGATCTGCTCAAGGGTGCCTGCGCGGTCTGGCTGATCGAATGGCTGTTCCCCGGCAATGCCGCGCTCGCCGCGGCGGGGGCCTTTGTCGGCCATTGCTATCCCTTCTGGCTCGGCTTTCGCGGTGGCAAGGGCGTCGCGACGTTGATGGGCATCGCGCTCGCGCTCCATTGGCCGATCGCGGTCGTCTATGCGGTGCTGTGGCTCGGCTTGCTCGCGACGCTGCGTATCTCGTCGGTGGCGGGGATGGTCGCGGCGATCAGCACGCCCGTATCCGCCGCGATATTCGACCGGTTCGAGCTCGTCATACTGTTCCTCGCCCTCGCGCTGATCGTGCTGTGGAAACATGGCGAGAACATCGAACGATTGCTCGCCGGAACCGAATCGCGCCTCGGGCGCAAGGATGGCTGACACCGTCCGCGACCGGCTCCGCCTGATCCGCACGCAGGGCATCGGCCCCGTCACCTATCGCCAGCTGATCGCACGCTTCGGCAGTGCCACCGCCGCGATCGAGGCGTTGCCGACACTTGCCCGGCGCGGCGGGGGCCAGCCCCCACGGCTCGCCGAGATGTCGGCGGTCGATCGGGAGATCGCGGCAACGCAGCGGCTCGGCGCGCGCTATATCTTCCTCGGCGATCCCGATTACCCCGCGCTCTTCGCGGAGATCGACAACCCGCCCCCCGCCCTCATCCTGCGCGGTGACATCGCGCTCGCGCACCGGCCCTGTGTGGCGATCGTCGGCGCGCGCAATGCGTCCGCCGCCGCGTGCCGGTTCGCACGCCAGCTGGGCCACGACCTCGCCGCGGAGGGAGCGACCGTCGTGTCGGGGCTCGCCCGCGGGATCGACACCGCCGCGCATATCGGCGCGGGCACGGCGACGATCGGCGTCATCGCCAGCGGGATCGACATCGCCTTTCCACCCGAAAACGCCGAATTGCAGGAACGCCTCGCCACCGACGCGCTGCTCCTCGCCGAACAGCCGCCGGGCACCGAGCCGCGCGCGCGCCACTTCCCCTATCGCAACCGGATCATCGCCGGCCTTGCGACAGGAACGATCGTCGTCGAGGCTGCGCCCAAATCGGGCTCGCTCATTACCGCGCGACTCGCCAACGAGGCGGGGCGCGAAGTCATGGCGATCCCAGGCAGCCCGCTCGATCCGCGCGCGCAGGGCTGCAACCTGCTGATTCGCGACGGCGCGACGCTGATCCAGTCCGCCGCCGACGCGATGGAACAGATCCGCCCGATTGACTCGCGCAGCGTCCGCGCCCCCACCTTCGATTTCGCTGGCCCGCCCCCCGATGACGCCGACGACGATGATCGGCGTCGCGTCACCGACCTGCTCGGCCCCGTTCCGGTCCCGGTCGACGAACTGATCCGCCAGGCCACGCTACTCCCGGCGATCGTGCAAACCGTGCTGCTCGAACTCGAACTTGCCGGGCGGCTCGACCGCCATGCTGGGGGCCGCGTCAGTATTCGCTGACGTTCGGGGGAACGTCCGGGGGCCGTCGTCGCTTTCCTCTTTCGACGTGGAAAAAGAGGATGATACGCGATGGAAGACACCAGAATCTGGCATTTCGAGGAAAGCCTGTGGACGGGCGATGCCGCCAATTATCAAGAGAAGATCGACGACCAATGCGTCATGGTCCTGCCGCAGCCGCCCTTCGTCATGACCGGCGCGCAGTCGATCGATGCGGTCTCGGACACGCCGCGCTGGGATTCGGTCGAATTCGGCGACCAACAGGTGATGCGGCCGAAGGAAGGGCTGATCGTCATCGGCTATCACGCGACGGCGCAGCGCGGCGACGAACGCTACGAAGCCTATTGCACGACGACGATGCGGCGCCTGTCGCATGAGGAATGGCGCGTCGTCCAGCATCAGCAGATGGTGCCGCTCGCAAAACCGGTGGAGGCGTGACACAGCCCGCCTGACGTGTAAGTCCCGCGTGTGAATCCGGCGAGGCGGTTACGCGCTTGACGCCGCCGCGCGGGGCTCGCCATCCTCGCGCGTACACGTAAGGACACCGATTACCTCCATGCAGCTCGTCATCGTCGAATCGCCCGCCAAGGCGAAGACCATCGAAAAATATCTCGGCTCCGACTATCGCGTTCTCGCGAGTTACGGCCATGTCCGCGACCTGCCGCCGAAGGACGGATCGGTAAATCCCGATGACGGCTTCGCGATGGAATGGGAAAATTACGCCGACAAGGCGAAACAGCTCAAAGCGATCGCCGACCTGGCGAAGACCGCCGATCGCCTGATCCTCGCGACCGATCCGGATCGAGAGGGGGAGGCGATTTCGTGGCACGTACAGGAAGTGCTGTCGAAACGCCGCGCGCTGCCCAAGGACGTCCAGCGCGTCACCTTCAACGCGATCACCAAGGCGACGGTGACCGAGGCGATGAAGC
>JAPKCG010000305.1 GCA_028823055.1 Sphingomonas bacterium | reverse complement strand
GCACCATCGGCTGGGTGTTCCGCGCGGTGCGGACCTCCGCCGCGGTGTCGCCGGGGAGCGGGAGCATCTCACCGATCTCCTGATCGGCGCGTTGCAGGAACCGGTCGCGGACCAGCCTGACGAGTCGATCGGACGACACCGCCGCCAATGCGCCGGCGAGCACCCGCGCATTGCCTGCGAGCGCGAACCAGTCTGCGATCAGGATCGCGATCAGCCCCAACATCCCGAGCAGCAGCATGTCGGCGATCACGCCCTTGATCGTGAGCTTCCGCCCCTCGGACATCGTCAGGCCGTATTTCGCCGCCGTGCCGATGATCAGGCCCGCGACAGTGGGGCCGTATTTGGCCGCGACCGCGCCCAGCCAGCCTAGCGGGTCAGCCACGCCGCGCCTACGATCGCGAGCGCGACACAGCAATTGACATGGACACCCCGCGCAACGCGCCGATCGGACAGCCCCGTCGCAAGCCCGCGCGCGGCGAGCCGGGTAATGAATGCCGCGCTGGCCAACCCGGAGGCAAGCACATCGCCAAGCCGCGCGACGGCGGGGTCCGCCGGATGCCCGAGATAATAGGCCGCGTGGAGCGGCGAATAGGCCAGCGCCGCCAGCGCGATCAGAAACCACCCCCGTGCGTTCAATCGCCGCGCACGCTCGTGCTGATCACGCCAGCCGGTAGCCGACACCTCCGGCAAAGCCCGCCCCCGCGCGAGCAGGCTCATGAACGCGAACAGCATCAGGCTCAGGCGCAGGCCACCCGCAATCTGACCGAAAATGTCAGCAAGCGTCATGCCCGTATGTTCAGCAGGATCTGTGGGCACTCGACGTCAGTGTCATCCATCGACCGACGCCGCGCGAGCGGCAACGGGAGGCACAAACCAGACATCAGCCCACACGCCACTCAAGCAAATCGACGATAACCGGTTCGGTCGTCTCGACACCGTGCATCCGACCGTGACGATGACCGAAAGCGAGTCCGATCCTACCGTTAGACGCCAGGGCTTCCGTGAAGAGCGAGCCCAAATCCCACGCACCTGCGCCCGATACGCCAACGAATTCGCGGGCTTCGAGCGGCACCATCGCCTCATGCTCCCCGGGCGTCAGCGGGAGCGGGGCGATCCGGTAGAACCGATACCCGTCATACTTTCCGGCCCCACTCCAATTATCGCCTTTGCGCTGCAGATAGACTGTGAGGATCGGCTCTTCGCCAGGCACCTCGCTGGGATACAGCCCGTCGCCGGTCACGCGGTATCGGAGAAAAATCGATCCGGTGACCGGCCCGCGCGCGATGGTCACGCCGTCCAGCTCCGCGCCAGGCTCGATCAGGACCGACCACACGCCGCCTGCCAGTTTCGTCGGAACGGATGGCATGTTACGCGAGTAATTATCGCCATGCACAAGCGGTCCGATCGACCAGCCCGCGCGCTCGATCTTGCGCAGCACCAGATACCAGACAAGCAACGCCGCAACTGCGATTACCCCGGTTGCCACGATCAACGCTTCACGGTCCATCGCGTCAGATCCCCGTCACGTTTTGGAAAGCAAACCCGTCGTCCCTGATGTAGGCCAGCGAGTAGTAAATCTTGACGTCGCGATAGACGTAGGGCGGCTTTTCAGTGACCAGCCAGACCCCGTCGATCTCCTGAATATATTCGCGCGCCTCCGACAGGGGTCTGGCGCTGGCGACGACGACAAACGCCGCGTCGCCCGCGTCGACACGTTCGTCGATCGCGACGATGATTGCTGGTTTGTCCATTAGTTTGTCCCCGCTTTCACGATGTGGAGGGTTTCGCTGGCGTAGCTCATCAGCACGAACAGCCGCATGACGGTCACCGTGGGCAGCGCGACCGGCGTGTCGATCTGTGTCCACGCGCCGCTTGTGCCGGGGCGGCGATAGAAGGTCGCGGTCGGTGCGCCGCCTTCGTAGAGGCACTTGACGCGAACCTGCCCGCCATAGGCGAACGGCAACGCCTGCGCCTCGGTCCCGTACAGTCCGCCCTCGACGATCAGGCGCAGCGCGCTACCTTCGCCATCGAACCAGAACCCCGCCGTCAGATCGGCGAGCGTCGTGGGCTGGACGATCTTCGACAGCCCGGCATAGATCGCGCCGGTTCCCGAATACGGCATCGCGAAAATCATCTCCGCGCCAACCGCTCCATTCGTCACGCCGAAATTGTTGACGTTATCGTCATAGAGATACTGATCGGCGCGCGCGGCGGTGAAGCGCCCATTGCCGTTGGCGACCATGTTCGCACTCTTGGCGAAAACGATGCTCGCAGAGTCCGTCGCCGGATCGGGTGCCGCCCCGGGCAGGATGCCGTCGACCACGAAGATCGGCTTGGCGGGCAGGACGTTCGGCAAAATGGCCAGCCATCGCCGCGGGCTTCCCGGCTCCAGGCCGCGCACCGCGGGCACCTCGTCACCGGCACCCCAGGTACCGGTATGCGGCACCGTGCGCGACCGCTTGCCCAGCACCTGCCAGGCCGCGCTGTCGGGCACGAAATAGCCGCTGGCCGACCGTTCGACGATCGTGTTGACGTGAAGGTCTGGCGTTCCCGTCTCGGTATTGACGACGAAACGACCGGTCGGCGCCGACAGCTGCGCCCCCGCATCCTGGACGATCTTCATGTCATAGGTGAAATTGGCGATCGTGCCGTCGCCGACGAACTGGACGAGCCCGCCCGCGCAATTGCGCACCGTCATGTTCCGCCACTCGACGCCGTCCATGCCCAGCGGGCGGAGCATCGCGCCATTGCCGCCGCATTGGTCGAAGACCGCGTCGGTCATCAACCAGTCCTTTATCGACTGTCCGTCGACATAACCGATCTCGGCGGGGTTTGGGCAGCGATAGAAGGTCGGCCGGATCATCCGCAAACCGCGCCCGCGCAGGATCGAGAACGGGCGGTCGCAATCGACCGCGCTGCTGTCGACCAGCGTCACGTCGGTGCCCGTCACGTCGTCCTCGCCGCCATAATAGGACAGCATCCCGACGCGGCATTGTTCGGCATGAACCTCCATCACGATGCCGCGATGCTGGACGGGGAGCGCATCCTGCCCGAACATCAACCGGCCCAGCGCCGCACCGCCGCAATTGATCACATAGATCCGGCCCGTGATGTCGCGCGTGCGGCTGTCCGCCGTGAAGGCGTTCGGCTCGATGTCGACGCCGCCCGGCATCCCGACGCCGGTGTTGATGTCGAACAGGTCCAGTGCGCCGGGGCCGCCCGGCCGCGTCACGTTCTTGATGATGCACCGGCCCTCGAAACTGATCTTCTCGCCAGAGACGATCGACACGCCGTTGCGGTTGTTCCTGTTGATCCCATCGATGAAGATGTCGCGGAGCGTGATGCCTTCGTTGAACCGGTTCTGCGACCCGCCGCCGATGTCGCCGGCATTGAGGCAGATCGCATCGCCCCGCTGGCCGATCATCCGCGTCCCGTCGAAGATGACATCGGCGACCGCATTGAGGTGGAAGAACGCCTCCTGCTCGGAGAAGCCGAGGAACTCGACATCGTCCATGCACTCGATCGCGCCGATCCGGACGTTGCGGATCGTCGGCCCCTGCACGTCGGGCTCCTCGACCGTGCCGATGCCGACCGGGTTGTGAAAGAACATGAACGGCAGCGCCGGGTCCTTCCAGATCTGCGCCGCCCCCGTCCGCTCGATCGTCAGATTCGAACACAGATTGCCGCTATTGGTCGGATCGCCGTTCTGCGTCATCTCGCCAACGAGGAAGTGGCCGTCATCGCGCGAGCCAGCACCATCGACAAACAGCATCCGCCCGCCGCCTGCCGCCGCGATCGCATCGCGCGCGCGCCGCACCGCAGCGCTGTCGGTCGTTTCGCCTTCCTGATAGCTGACGAGAAAGGTCTGCTCGCTGACAGTGATCGGCCCGCCCCCGCCGCCGCTCGATGGCAGCGAGCTGTACAGCGTGACCGCCAGTCCTTCGGCGATCGTCGGGTCGAAGATGATGTCGCCGGTCGCCTCGTCGAACGACTACAGCGTCCGGTCCTGCACCGCCCGCCCATCGACGAGGGGAAGCAGCTTGTCCGCGTCATACGGGAAAGGGATCGCGAACCGCGCCTGCCCACCTTCGCCCGCGACATAATCGACCCGGTCGGCGACCGCGCTCAAACCATCCTTGCCGCGCGGTCCTTCACCGCCTGCCATCGTGACGACGACGATGCTGTCGCCCACCATGAACGACGCGGGTCCGGCCGAAAACGCCGGGTTTTTCCGCCAACACCTTTG
>JAPKCG010000304.1 GCA_028823055.1 Sphingomonas bacterium | reverse complement strand
ACGAATTCGCGCTGGGACAGATCGCGGTTGACGAGGCCTGCCGTGTCGATCGTCTGCGCCGCATTGGGATCGCCGGTCGTGGGCTTGTTCTCGCCGCCAAGAATGAACCAGCTTCCGCCAAGCAGTGCGAGTGCTCCCAGCGACCCCAGCAGCAGCTTCTGTCGGCGCGCAGTGCGGGCGTTGAGTCCGGAAAGTTCGGACGGCGCGGCGCTCTCGGCCTGCAGAGGGGCCGTGCTTGGCGTATTGGCTGCATCAGTCATGACCGGTCTCCCCGCTTGCGCCGACAACAAAGGCCGTGGTGCTGGCCCCGGGTTCGAGCTTCGGTTCGGCGATCGAAAGCGCGAGCGTGTCGCGGGGTGCGAGATCGCGCTCGGCGAGCGTCACGGGTTTCGATCCGCGATTGTGGATGCGGACGACCTTCCCGGTGAGGCTGGCACCGCGATAATCGGCGATGAGCTGGATCTCGAGATCGCCGACCCGTGCAGGCATGGCCGCCCTTTGCCGGACCTCAAAGCCGTCGACAGTCCGGTCATTGGCCATCGCCTGGATGAGCCTGACGGCGCTTGTTTCGAGCGGCGTCTGGTTTTCCCAATCCGCGGCGCGGTTCTTCGCGATCGCCGGGTTGGTCACGAAGATCTGCGCCGCCGGGATCTGCTCGACCCGGCACGCGATCTTGTACACAAAGCCCTTCTTGGTGGTGGCGAAGAAGCTGATGGACCGTGCCGCGTAAGTTTCCGGCACCGACACGTAAATGTCGCCGCGCACCGGCTCGTTGGTCACGGCAAAGTCGTTGTACGGCGTGCCGGTCGAGATCTTGGAGACGCTGGCGAACTGGTCGTCGACCAATGCGAAGCGGGTGAGTTCGCGCGCCGAAACGCTGCATTCGAGTCCAGCGCCATCTGCGGCCTGTTTGAATTGGTCGGCCGCATGGGCGGGGGTGGATGCTACGGCCAGCAGCGCTGCCGCGCTCAGAAGTGAGACCCGTGCCTGGGCCCCTGTTTGGTAAGCCATCACTGGGCCTCCTTCGATTTGTCCTGTGGGGGGAGCTGGGCGAAGCCAGCCAGCGCCAGGCGCAGGCCGCGATAAGTCCAGCTGAAGCGGAAGCGGCGCTCGTCACTCGCAACCACCTGCGCGCCGACAAACGTCTTGAGCGTGCCCGTAACATCCGAGGTGAGGCCCTTGGGATCGACAGTCATCGACCGGATCACGAAAGCCTGAGTGACGTCCGATCCCCGTTGCTCTTCGACTATCCGCACCAGCTCGGCCTTGAGGCGGCCATAGCTTGCTGGATCAGCAAGCTTCAGGATCTCGTTCATCCAGTAATCGAGACCCTCGGGGCTGCGATTGAGGAGAACAAGGGCCGCATCGCGGGTGACGAGCTCGAGATAATCGGCATCGACCCCGGCACTGCTCACGGTGAGCGTTTTGGGGACGGTCGGCACCAGCACCACTTCGCGATCCCGGGTAGCGGCAAGGCTCCCGGCGATGACCAATGCGAGGCCAAGGCCGGCGCTGGTCAGCGCAAAGAGGTTTCGCTGGCGCAGCAGCGATTGCTGACGTTCATGGGATATGTCGGAAAACATGGGCTTCCCCTCAACCGGCAAGCAGTCGGCAGTGAGAAGGCGGCGTTGCCTTGAGACCCAGAAATCCTGCAGGCAGATACCAGTATGCTGCATGGGCTACCCAGGAGCTGGCGCGTCCTGCTTTTGCCTTTCGCAATGCGAACCAGGCGCCGAAGGCGACTATGATGCCGATAAAGATATGCTGGGTGAGGATCCCCCAGGTGAAGGGGGCCAGCATTCCCGCGAACTCGTCGATGGTCCAGAAGCCGATAAGCTCCGGGTCATCGAGACGCCGGGGAATGATGTAAGGGTCTGCCATGGCGACGCCGCCTTCCCGTCCGACCGTTCAGATGACCGCGGTCACGACCGAGGTGACGATCGGAACACCGGTGCCGACGCCGATGCCGACACCCACCGGAACGGCGACCTGGCCGAGCGAAAAGCGCCCGGACGCCAGACCGATCAGGCCGCCAGCGAGGCTGAGAACCGTGATGATCTTGCCCCCGGAGCCTTCCAGAAAGTCGGTGAACTTGGTGAGGGCAGGGGTGAAGGTCGTGTCAGCGCCAGCATAGGCGGCGCTCGCCGCAAGCGCCGCGACGGCGACCGGGATGGCAAAGTTGATGGCCTTGCCAAGACCATTGGCGCTGGCGCGCCGGGGAAGGGTGAGAGACTGCATGTGAAGCTCCGGTTGGAGGGGTGGTCACAGCGTTCTTGCGTTCGCTGTGTGTTCCACATGCATCTAGGAAATGTTCGTAGGAAAGTGTCGAGCGGGAATCCCGCCTGGAGGTGGAAGAATGCGGACGCATCTTTTGCAGTCCGACGCCCCAAACCGGCGATAACGACGCTAAACCAGTTATTTTATGTCGGTAAAAACCGCCGCAATTGACGGGATTTGGCGACGACTCGGGTAGAGGACCTGAGTCGCCTCTAAACGAGATGTTCCGTGTATGTTCTTTTCATTTTCCTACATGGGATGCTTCGCGTTATGCCTGCGAGTCGCACCAGTGCGCAAAGCTAGGAGACAACCATGTACCATCCAACCGCTGCCGCCAGACCAGCCAATGAAAGCCTGGCCCGCGTTCTTGCCCATGCGATCGAAGCCGCCGGCAAACCCCGCCACAGGATTGCCAATGAATGCGGCATGCATCGCGAGACCCTGCTTCGCCTTGCGCGCGGCGAGCGGCCTATCGGGCTCGACGAAGCAGCACGTGTGCTCTCCGCCTGTGGAGCGCAACCTCGCGCATCCATGATTCTCGCGCTCGCCGGGCAGGAAGATCTCGCTTGCGAGTGGATGCATGGCGAGATGGGCGAATTTCTCGAAGAGTTCTTCACCAGCCTGCCCCTTCATCTGCAGCGGACCCTGGGACGCCGGATTGAGGATCTGCGGCCGCGGTGGGCTAACGGCACCTCACAGCTCGTGGCGCGAATGCTGGCAAAGCACATCGATGATTTTGTGGGCCGCGACATCGCAATGTCGCTGTCCCGGTAAATCCTTGAGTTCGGAGGGGACCGAACCCACGCGAATGAGACCAGCAATGCCGCATGCAACACAAGATGAAACGCAGACGCCTCAACCGCCCGAAGTATTGCCGCCGGCACGGCTTTTGCGCCTGCCGGAGGTTATCGCCCGCGTCGGACTACGGCGCTCCGCCATCTACCAGCGTATGAGCGAAGGGCGCTTCCCAAGGTCGCGATCGCTCGGCCCCAAATGCGCAGTTTGGGTTGAGGCAGAAATTGACGAGTGGATCCGCGCTGTATCGCGAATTCCAAACTGATAACGCAATGATCTATTCGGTTAGGATTCCTCGCGCTAAGCTGTGCCAATGGTTTACCGTTACCCCCTTGACAATTCTCTCCATCCCGAAGCCCTGAAAGAGAAGCAGCGCTCATTGCGCGAGGCTTCCAGACGCCCTTAGCACTTCGCGTTCACCGGGCGCTATCATGGCTTCGACGTGCGGAAGCAGAGGATCAAGACTATGACGTCCGCTTCATCCTTCTCTGGATCGGATACAACGCGGCTTATGCCGGTGATGTCGAGGCGTCAGCCAGCAGCTCTGCACCGGAAGGCGAACGCGGCCTGTTTCAGGCATTCTTCTCAACCTTGGTGATGTTCGACGCACGCCACCGGGTCTACGGTGCTGTTTGGCAGCGCTTCAGCCAGGAAATCCGGCTGCTGCTGGACAATCGCTATGTCTATCACCCGTTCTGGCAGCACCAGAACGGGGTGCCCGGCTATGCGGATTGGGAGCAGAAGCTCGACCGGAGCCGGACTGCGATTAACCATGCCTTGCGCGAACATGACACCGCGCGGATCCTTTCGATCCTCTTCGATCGGCTATACGTTCTGCGAAACCAGCTGGTCCATGGCGGTGCGACTTGGAACAGCGACGTCAATCGCGACCAAGTGAGGGATGGCGCGTCGCTGCTCGGATGCCTGCTGCCCATCTTCGTAGACCTGATGATGGACAATCCTGGCTATGAATGGCCAATGCCAAATTATCCCGTCGTTGATTAGAGCGGTTTTCGACCGTTCTGAGTCGCAAGGGATTCCCAAGGGGCGGATTTTCTGATTCAGAATCTGTGCTGGTGAAGGAGGCCAGCATGGATGGGTCAGCCTTTATCGTTGGATTTGCGTGTCCGGGTCCTTGCGGCGGTTGATGCGGGATGAGTTGCCGAGCCGCTGCGGCTCGCTTTGGG
>JAPKCG010000303.1 GCA_028823055.1 Sphingomonas bacterium | reverse complement strand
ATCCATTCGACCAGGTCGATGCCCGTTACCTCTTCGGTGACGCCGTGTTCCACCTGGAGCCGGGTATTCACCTCAAGGAAAAACCAGTCCTGCCGCTCGGCGTCGTAGAGAAATTCCACCGTACCGGCAGAGCGATAACGGGCGGCGGCACCAAGCTTGATCGCCGCTTCGGTCAGCGCATAGCGAACATGGTCGGGCAAGTCGGGGGCGGGGGCCTCCTCGATCACCTTCTGGTTGCGGCGCTGGAGCGAGCAGTCGCGTTCGCCCAGCGACACGACACGGCCCGTCCCATCGCCAAAAATCTGCACTTCGACATGGCGTGCACGCGGAACGAAGCGTTCGAGGAACAGGCCAGCGTCGCCGAAATTGCCCGCGCCAAGCCGTGCGACGGTGGCGTAGCCTTCGCGGACGGCGGCGTCGTCGAGACAGACACGCATGCCGATGCCGCCGCCGCCCGCGGTCGCCTTCAGCATTACCGGATACCCGATCCGCGCGGCGGCTTCGACCGCCGCCTCCGCATCGTTGAGCAGGCCTGTGCCGGGAGCGAGCGGCACACCCTGTGCCTGGGCAAGCGCGCGGGCGCTGTGCTTCAATCCAAAAGCGCGGATATTGGCCGGGGTCGGGCCTATGAAGGCGATCCCGGCGGCGGCGCAGGCTTCGGCGAAATCGGCGTTTTCTGATAAAAAGCCATAGCCCGGATGGATCGCCTGCGCGCCCGTCTCCCGCGCGGCGGCGAGGACGCGGGCGGTGTCTAGATAGCTGTCGCCAGCCGGGCCGGCCCCGATCCTGATCGCGATGTCGGCCTCTGCGACGTGGCGCGATGCTTCATCGGCGTCGGAAAAGACAGCAACCGAGCGGATGCCCATCGTTCGCAGCGTGCGGATGATACGACAGGCAATCGCGCCGCGATTGGCGATGAGGACCGTGTCGAAACTCATGCCGTGACGATCATGCGGACGGGGGTGGGATTGAAACCGTTGCAGGGATTGTTGATCTGCGGGCAATTGGACACGACCACGATCACGTCCATGTCGGCGCGCAGATCGACGGTCAGACCGGGCGCCGAGATACCGTCGACGATGCCGAGCACGCCATCGGGTTCGACAGGCACGTTCATGAAGAAATTGACGTTGGAAACGATGTCGCGCTTACCGCGTCCGTCGCGCAGGTTCGCCTCAAGAAAATTGTCGACGCAGGAATGCTGCGCCTTGGTGTGATGGCCATAGCGCAGGCTGTTCGATTCACATGAGCACGCACCACCTATCGTGTCGTGATATTCGACCGAGGTGCCAGTGATCGTCATCATCGCGCGGCCCTCGCTGGACAGCAGCGCGCTGCCGGTGCGCAGAAAAATATTTGCCTGCGCCGCGATCGTGTCCTGCGCGCTGTAGCGTTCGGCATCGTCGTCGGCGGCGTAGAGGAGGAAGTCGACGGCCTGGTTACCCTCGACATCGATGACGCGCAGCGTCTGGCCGGCATCGACCCGATGTGACCAGGGCGCGCGGGCGGCGACGATTTCGTCATGGACGACGGGCCCCACAAGGCCCGTGAGGTGCGGATCGTTTGTCATCAGCGGCGATACAGGTCTTCGGTGTTGAGGAAGGCGCGGCGGCGTTCGGCGGTCGCGGTACGGATCGGATCGTCGTCGGCGGTCACCGGCCCGCGCCAGGCGGTCGCGCGCAGCGGCGTGATCGTCCAGGGACGCTCGTCGAGCACGTGCGGGCAGTTCGCGATAACCATGATCACCTCCATTTCGGCGCGGAGAACCAGCGCGCGGCCCGGCGCGAACGGGCCGACATTCGGCACCACCGCCCCATCGACGGCGATCCGCACCCCCTTGAACAGGTTGATGCACGGGTGGACGTCGCGGCGAGCGAGCCCGTGTTTGGCCGCGCCCAGCAACAGCCGGTCGCGCGCGTTGGGATGGGCACCCGAATTGCGCCCATCGCCATAGCGTCGCTGGTTCGATGCTTCGTTCGAGGGTCCGCAAAACGCATCGTGCGTAGCGGCGTCATCCTGTTCGATGCTCGCCATGACGCGACCCATATCCGACAACAGGACGCTGCCGGTGGTGGGATAGGCGTCCCACTGAACCTTGACAGTGTCCGCGATGTTGAGCCGCTCGGCGAGGTTGGCGGCATTGAAGAGCAGCAGCGAGGCGCAGGCGTCGCCGCTGAGATCGATCAACCGCAACCGTGTGCCGCGCGACAGGATGCGCGTGGCATAGCCACCGCCCGCGATCGTTTCCTCCCACAGCAGGTCGTCGGGTGATACGTCCTTGGGCAGATCGTCGGCTTTGGGTGGCAGCGTCGGCATCGCCTCGACGAGGGTGCCTTCCATCGCGCGGGCATGCGCGCGGGCGGCGCTGGGGTCGGCCAGCATGGAATCGGGCCGGCTTGAAATGGGCCGACTGGAAATGGGTGGGGTCATGCTCATGCCGCCTCGCTCCCCGATTGCGCCGCGGCGCGCTCCTGTTCGTGGAGCGGCGGGAGCAGCGCGGTGGTGGTGAACATCCGCAATTGCTGGACGCCGCGCAGTTTTCGCAGTGCGTCGCACAGGTCGCGGAGTCGCTCGGCCGGTCCCTGAACGAGCAGCACTTCGAGCGATTGATCGTCTTCGAGAAATACGTGCTGAGAGGAGATGACCTCTTTCAGATATTCCGCCTGGGTCTGCGCAAGCTGATGCCGGACGCGACCCATGTCGCCGCGATAGACGAGCGTGATCGTGCCGGCGAGCATGTCTTCGGGCCGGATCGCCGCACCATGTTCCGCCAGTTCGTTTCGAATCAGCTCGGCAATCAACTGAGAGCGGGACGGCAGGCCGCGTTCATCGACCATCTGATCGAGTTGGCGCGAGAGTTCCGCCGGGAGACTCATGCTGAGCCTGGCGAGGCTGGCGGGGAGCGTTTCCTTCACGGGCATTACCTCTGACTATTATTACTAAAACTGTCAATCGTAATACCGGAGATCGAAACGTCCGGCGTGTCGAGGGGCAGTTTATTCCTGAGCGGCAGGTCGTAGACCGCCGTTGCGCCAAAGCGGTGGGGCGCGTGCGGGTCGATTCGCCGTTTGTCGAACGCGAGTACGCGCGTGCCGAGCTTGAACGCCTCTGTGATGTCGTGCGTGACCATCAGCACGGTGAGTTTATGTTCCTCCCACAAATTGAGGATCAGGCGGTGCATGTCCTGCCGGATGCCGGGATCGAGCGCGCCAAAGGGTTCGTCGAGCAGCAGCACGCGGGGCCGTGCGATCAGCGCCTGTGCGATGGCGAGCCGTTGCTGCATGCCGCCCGACAGCTGCGCGGGATATTGATGGCGTGCATCGCCCAGCCCGACCTCGACGAGCATCGCGGTCGCTTCTTCGGCGGCGCGACGGCGGGCGGCACCGAACAAATGCCCCAGCAACGGGGCGTCGGAACATTCGCGCGCGAACATGACGTTGCGCAGTGCGGTGAGGTGCGGGAATACCGAATAACGCTGGAACACGACGCCGCGGTCGGGGCCGCATTCGGGCGGAAGCGGGGCATCGTCGAGCAGTATCCGTCCTCGACTGGGTGCCTCCTGACCCAAAGCGAGCCGCAGAAAGCTGCTCTTGCCCGAACCCGATGGGCCGACGATCGAAACGAAGCTGTGGTCGGCAATCGTCAGGTTGACGCGTTCCAGGACGATCTTGTCGCCATATTCGAGCCAGACGTCGTCGAAGGTGAGCAGGTCGCTCATCGGCGCGGCTCATGTGCCCAGACGAAGGCGCGGCGGCTGAGTTGCTTGAGCGCGATGTCGGTCGCGATGGCGAGGATCGATATCCACGCCACGTAAGGGATGATGATGTCCATCGACAAATAGCGGCGGACGAGGAAGATGCGGTAACCGAGCCCGGTGTCGGACGCGATCGCCTCGGCAGAGATGAGATAGACCCATGCCGGCCCAAGCGACAGCCGCAGCCCGGCGATGAGGCGGGGCAATGCTTGCGGAAGCGCGACACGCAGCGCGAGTTGCCAACTGCTGGCACCCAGCGTCTGCGCCTTGACGATTTGTTCTTGCGGCAGCGCGGCGACATGGTCGGCAAGATCGCGGGTCAGGAAGGGCGCGACGCCGACGACGATCAACGCGACCTTTGCGGTTTCCCCCAGTCCGAATAGGATGAACAACACTGGCAGAAGCGCGATCGGCGGGATCACCGCGATCGTCGTCACCAACGGGCCAAAAGTCGTGCGCGCCACCGGAATTACGCCCAGGAACAGGCCTATCAGCAACGCCGACCGC
>JAPKCG010000302.1 GCA_028823055.1 Sphingomonas bacterium | reverse complement strand
CCTCGTGAACGCAGCGGTGCCTCGCGGCGATTTGCCCGACGTCGAGGCCGTCGCCGGCAGGAGTGCTGTCGTGGCCGAGGAGCTTGCTCTGCTGATCGACGGGGCGACGGGTTACGCAATCTATATGCTCGACCCCGAGGGGCGCGTGACGATCTGGAACCGCGGCGCGGAGCGGATGAAGGGCTGGACCGAGGCGGAGGTCATCGGCGTCGATTCCGCCATCTTCTATACCCCCGACGACGTCGCGGCAGGAAAGCCGGCCGATGATCTGGCCCGGGCGTCAGCGCTTGGTCGCATCGAGGAGGACAGCTGGCGTCTCCGCAAGGATGGGTCGGAGTTTATTGCCGGCGTGACGATCACCGCGCTTCGCAACGACGTCGGCGAGCTGCGCGGCTTTGGCAAGGTCATCCGCGACGTCACGGACCAGAAGGCATCGGAAGCGGCGGTCGTCCGGCGCGAACATCATCTCCGGTCGATCCTCGCGACCGTACCCGACGCGATGATCGTGATGGACGAAACCGGCATCGTATCATCGTTCAGCACCACGGCCGAGCAACTGTTCGGATATGCGAAGGCAGACGTTATCGGGCAGAACGTCAGCATGCTGATGCCGCCCGCTGACCGGGACGGGCATGACGGCCACTTACGTACCTATCTGCAGACCGGCATTCCCCACAATATCGGCAACGTCCGCGTCGCGACCGCGCAGCGCGCCAACGGCGAGACCTTCCCGATCGAACTGGCGGTCGGCGAGGCGTCGATCGCGGGTGAGCGGATCTTCACCGGCTTCGTGCGTGACCTGACCAACCGGCACGAAACCGCGCGCCGCATGCAGGAGCTTCAGGCCGAGCTGGTCCATGTCTCCCGCGTCAGCGCGATGGGGACGATGGCCTCCACGCTCGCGCACGAGATCAACCAGCCCTTGACCGCGATCGCCGCCTATCTCGAGACGACGCGCGCGATGATCGGCGACACCGATGATGCGTTGCTTGGTGAGGTCGCGGAGGCGCTGGAGCTTGCAGCAGCCCAATCGCTCCGCGCCGGCATGATCGTGCGTCGGCTGCGCGCCTTCGTCGATGGCGGCGACACCGGCTTCAAGGCGGAACGGCTCGACACGATCGTCGAGGAAGCTACCAGCCTCGGCCTGCTCGGCGCGCACGAGGCGGGGGTCAGCGTGACGATGACGATCGCCGCGGGACTCGAGACGGTGCTGGTCGACCGCGTCCAGATCCAGCAGGTCCTGGTCAACCTCATCCGCAACGCGATCCAGTCGATGGCGTCGTCGCCTTGCAAGGAGCTGACCATCGCGACCGCGCCCGATCGCGATCGCTGGGTGCGCGTCACCGTCGCGGACACGGGCACGGGCCTGTCCCCGGACATTCGCGACCGGTTGTTCGTGGCGTTCGCAACCACGAAGGAGGACGGCATGGGGTTGGGTCTCTCGATCTGCCGCACGATCGTCGAAGCGCATGGTGGCCGGATCTGGGCAGAGGCCGGTGCCACATCGGGGACGGCCTTCCATTTCTGCGTGCCCCTGGCAGGAGCCGATGATGTCTGACCCCGCACGTACCGTCCATATCGTCGACGACGACGAGGCGATCAGGCAATCGGTCGGCTTCATGCTGCGGAAGGCCGGCCATAATGTCGAAGCCTACTCGTCGGGCGTGCAATTCCTGAAGGCCGCCACCCGCGAAACGCGAGGGTGCGTACTGCTCGACGTCCGGATGCCCGAGATCGACGGGCTGGAGGTGCAGGCGCGGCTTGCCGAACAGGGCATCATGCTCCCGGTCATCATGCTGACCGGCCACGGCGACGTGACGCTCGCGGTGCGTGCGGTAAAGGCCGGTGCGATCGAGTTCCTGGAAAAGCCGTTCGAGCGGACCGCGTTGCTGGCCGCGATCGACGAAGCGTTGTGCCAGGCCGGTCGAAACGATCGCGGTCAGCTCGCCGCAGCCGAGGCCTCGGTCCGCCTCGCGGCGCTGACGCCGCGCGAGCGCGACGTGCTCGACGGCATGGTCCTGGGACGGCCCAACAAGCTGATTGCCTTCGACCTCAGTATCGCAACGCGGACGGTCGAGGTTCATCGCGCCAATCTGATGGAGAAGCTGTCCGCGCGCAGTCTTTCCGATGTCCTGCGGATCGCGTTCGCGGCGGGTCTCGGCGACACTCAACTCGACTGATTGGCGACCCCCTCCCCTCGCCTTCTACGTACAGACGTGAGGCCGCCCCCCGTGCGATCCTTGGAGAAACCCAAGGATATTTGCATGCAAAACGCTACCAGGCCATCGTCACGGCAGATGATCGGCGTTTCCCTCGTCGATGGCGATTCCGTCATTCGGCACGCGCGACAGCTGATGCTGCGCTCGGAAGACTATGACGTCCGGTCCTATGCGACCTGCGCGGCACTGCTCGCCGATCCGCGGTCGCGCGATTATCCGTGCATCATCCTCGACCTCGAGATGGAGGACATCGACGGCCCCGGCCTCCTGCGCGAAATGCGAGCGAGTGGCTGGCGCGGCAAGGCGATACTCCTCGATGGGCTCGACCCAGGCAGTGCGATGCTGATCGAGGCCGAGCGCCACGGCGACACGGTGTTTGCACGGAACATCGGCGATCGTGCGCTGCTGACCGCGATTGAGGCATCGATCGATCACGGCTGGGCCAGCTGGAACGCCGAGGGCTGAGCGTAGGTAATTCTCGACGCTGGGCCGAACCCCGCCGCGGGCGGTACTGACAAGGCTCACCCGGCCCGACCGAACGCCCCGTTCCGGGTCTAGCGGCAGCGGCACGGAGATTTCGCCATGATCGTCAGTCAAGAAGGCGCCGAGCGGTTGCTGTTCAAGCGCCCTGCTCCCCAGGCGGGTGCCAAGGCGTGGCTCGCCGGGGGCGGAATCGCCTCGCTGTCCGCAGCGGCGTTCATGATCCGGGACGGTGACATGCTGGGGTCGGATATCACGATCCTCGAGAAGTCCGGCGTCATCGGCGGGAGTCTCGACGGTTCGGGCACCCCGGAGAGCGGATATGTCCTGCGGGGCGGCCGGATGATCGAAAGCAAGTATTTCTGCACCTTTGACCTCTTCGCGTCGATCCCGACCCTCGACGGCACCGGCACAATCACGCAGGAGATCCTCGACTGGAACAGGACGATGCAGACGTCGTCGAAGTCGCGGCTCTTTGTCGACGGCGGACGACGGACGGCACCGGCTTTCGGTCTCACCGAAGGCCATATCCTGACGATCGAGCGCCTCGGCCTCGAGCCTGAGGCGATGCTGGGTCGCTCGACGATCGCCGATCAGTTCGACCCCGCGTTCTTTGAGACCAATATCTGGTACATGTGGTGCACGACGTTCGCGTTCCAGCCATGGCACAGCGCCGTCGAGTTTAAGCGCTATCTCGTTCGTTTCGCGCACATGGTCGGCGGGTTCAACCGCCTGACCGGCATCATGCGGACCGTCTACAATCAGTATGATTCAATGGTGCGGCCGTTGCGCACATGGCTCGACGACCGCGGCGTTCGCTTCGAAACCGGCACGCGCGTCGTCGACCTCGAGTTCACGCATCGTGGAGGCGGCGACGCCGTCGAGACGATCGTCATCGAGAAGGCCAGTATCAAGGACTGCATCGAGGTTCGGGACGGCGACTATGTGCTGGTCACGCTGGGATCGATGACCGAGGCGTCGAGCCTGGGCGGCATGGATGCGGTGCCGGCGCTGAAGAGGAAGGCGGATGGCGGCGCGTGGCAGCTATGGCAGAACATCGCCGCTGACCGTGGCGACTTCGGGCGCCCATCGGTTTTCGCCGATCATATCGATCGCTCGAAATGGGTGTCGTTCACCACGACGCTGAGCGACCCGACTTTCCTTGATCTGGTCCGCGACGCGACCGGCAACGTGCCGGGCGAAGGCGGGCTCGTCACCTTCCCCCGGTCGAGCTGGCTGGCATCCATCGTCATCCCGCATCAGCCGCACTTCATCGGCCAGCCCGAGGACGTGACCGTCTTCTGGGGGTACGGCCTCTCGGTCGATGCGCTCGGTGACTTCGTGAAGAAGCCCATGTCCGCCTGCACCGGCCGTGAGATCATGGTGGAGATCATGGGCCATCTCGGCATCGTCGAGCAGGCCGACCGCATCATTGCTTCCGCGAATTGCATCCCGTGCATGATGCCCTTCATCACCAGCTAGTTCCTGCCGCGGGTACATGGCGACCGCCCGCAGGCCGTGCCCGCCCAGGCGATCAATTTCGGCTTCATCGGCCAGTTCGTCGAGCTG
>JAPKCG010000301.1 GCA_028823055.1 Sphingomonas bacterium | reverse complement strand
GATCTCGTCGTCGCGCGCTCCGCGACGCTCGCGGCGCGCTACATGGCGGCGGGGTTCGTCCACGGCGTGCTCAACAGCGACAACATGAACATCACGGGCGAAAGCTTCGATTACGGCCCTTGGCGGTTCGCCCCGACCTGGGACCCCGGCTTTACCGCCGCCTATTTCGATCATCAGGGGCTGTACGCATTCGGCCGCCAGCCCGAGGCGATCCATTGGGACGTCATGCAACTCGCCGCGAGCCTGCGCCTGATTGCCGACAGCGACCCGCTGGTCGCCGCGCTCGAACGATTCGCGACGCATTATCAGGCTGCGGTGGCGTCGGCGATTCTCTGGCGGCTGGGTGTGCAAGGCCGAACGCCCGAGGCGGATCGCGTGCTGGTTCAGACGGTCGAGCGGGCGCTGCGCGAAACGGGGATATCGATCGACCAGTTCTTCTTCGATGTCTTCGGTGGGGTCATCCCCGACGGTTATGCCGATGGGTGGGACGCGGTTCGCGATAAACTTGCGGAATACCGCCCGCGCAAGTCGCGAAACGGCGATTTTTGGCGCGGCGAAGCGTGTTCGATGCTGATCGATGAGGTCGAGGAGATTTGGGCCGCGATCGCGGAGCGCGACGACTGGACCAGGCTGCGCAGCAAGGTGGCGGCGATCCGGCAGATGGGCGCAGCGCTGGCCTGACTTGCCGGGTTCGCGCCATTCGCCTAACTCCGCCCGCTATGGCCGAAGAGCTTATCTCCTACCAACCCGCGACCGGCGCCGAGCTATGGCGTGCGGCAACGAGCAACGTGAACGACGAAGTTGCGGCGGCACGCAGCGGCTGGGCCAGCTGGGCGGCGCAGCCGCTCACCTATCGCGTCGAAACGATGCGCCGCTTTGCGAACACCGTTCGCCAGCGCCATGACGAATTTTCCGATCTGATCGCGCGTGAGACGGGCAAACCACTTTGGGAGGCGCGCACCGAGGTCGATACCGTCATCGCCAAGGTCGACATCTCCGTCACCGCCTATGCCGAACGCACGTCGCAGCGCAGGCTGGATGCGCCGATGAACACGCGCATGGCGCTTCGTCACAAACCGCATGGCGTGCTGGCCGTGCTTGGTCCGTACAATTTCCCCGCGCACCTGCCGAACGGCCACATCGTCCCGGCGTTGATCGCGGGAAATGCGGTGATCTTCAAACCGTCCGAAAAGACCCCCGCGACCGGGCAGTTTCTGATCGACTGCTATCGCGCCGCCGGCGTGCCGGAAGAATGCGTGCGGATCGTCATTGGCGGTCCCGATCACGGCAAGGAACTGGCGGCGCATCCCGATATCGATGGACTGCTCTTCACCGGATCGGCGCGGACCGGGATCGCCCTCAACCGCCAATTCGCCACCCGGCCGGAAAAAATCCTCGCGCTGGAGATGGGCGGCAACAACCCGATCGTCATATGGGACACGCCTGATCTTCACACCGCCGCCGTCCTGATCGTCCAGTCCGCGTTCACGACGGCGGGACAGCGTTGTACGGCAGCGCGTCGGCTGATCGTTCAGGATTCGCTTTACGACCCGTTGATCGAGACGCTGAACACGCTTGTCGGGCGGCTGATCGTCGGTGGGCCGCACGATGACCCCCAACCGTTCATGGGACCGGTGATCGACAACCAGACCGCCGACATGCTCACCGAAAGCTTTCTGACGTTGCTGATGAACGGTGGGCGCGCGATCCGGCATCCGCAGCGCCCCCATGACGACAAGCCCTTCCTGCACCCAGCCATGATTGATGTCACCGCGATGGCCGAACGCCCCGATGTCGAATTGTTTGGCCCGATCCTCCAGGTCATTCGCGCTGACGATTTCGATGGCGCGATCGCGGAGGCGAACAACACACGTTACGGACTTTCCGCATCATTGATCAGCCAGACACCGAAACTGTTCGACCGGTTCTGGTCCGGCATTCGCGCGGGCATCGTCAACTGGAATCGACCGACGAACGGCGCATCCTCTGCGGCGCCGTTCGGCGGCATCGGCTGGTCGGGCAACCACCGTCCCAGCGCCTATTACGCGGCGGACTATTGCGCCTATCCCGTCGTCAGCAACGAAGCCGACAGCGCGCGGGCGACGATGGGAATCGGTCTTCGCGAGGAATGATCGCGCAGACCCTTAGCTGATGTCCGGTCAGCTAATGTCCGGTCAGGCGAAGTTGTCGCCGACCGGGTCACCTTCTTTTTTTATATTCTGCGTTTCGCTCGTCGGAAGTTCGGTGTCGACGATCTCGACCTCGTACTCTTCGCTGGCTGAATCGGATCCCGGCTTGGCCTTGTCATCTTGGGTCATCGACGTCTCCTCATGACAGCAACGCGCCTGTGCCGTTTCGGTTTCCGGGCTTGGCGGCGGCAAAGCTCTGCTTCCACGCCGCAAAGCATCGCTCGGTTGAGCGACGCGCGATCGAGGACCATCTCATGCCGCATGACCAGTCTTCTCGATCCACTGGCGCGCGGGCGCGTCATTCTCGTCGGCGCCGGCCCGGGCGATCCCGGGCTGCTGACCGTTCGCGCGGTAGAGGCGCTCAAGATCGCCGACGTCGTTGTCCATGACGGTCTGATCGACCCGCGCGTGCTGGAGCTATCTCCCGCCTCCGCACAGCGTATTTCGGTCGCCAAGAAACGCGCGCGCCACACGCTTCCCCAGGAAGCGATCAACGCGCTGATCGTCGCGCATGTCAAAACGGGCAGCGTCGTGGTTCGTCTCAAAGGGGGCGACCCCTTCGTCTTCGGTCGCGGCGGTGAAGAGGTCGAGGCGGTGCGTGCCGCGGGATTGCCTGTCGAGGTCATTCCGGGCGTATCCGCCGCTTTGGGTTGCGCCGCGGAGGCGATGCTCCCGCTCACGCATCGCGATCATTCGAGCGCGGTCAGTTTCGTCGCCGGTCAGTGCAAGGGGCTGGCCGATCAGGATTGGTCGGGCCTTGCCGGCCAGGGCCGCACGCTGGTGATCTATATGGGCGTTGCGACCGCTGATGACATCGCGGACAAATTGATGGCGGACGGCGTTGCGCCCGATATGCCCGTCGCGGTTCTCGAAAAGGGGACGCTGCCCGGTCACCGTGCCTTGAAAACCTTGCTCGCCGATCTTGGCGCGATGGTGCGGCGCGAACAGGTGGAAAGCCCGGCGATCATCGTCGTCGGTGAAGTCGTGGAACTATCCGACGCCGAAAACCGGCTGGCGCGATGGGCACAGGCAGCGGAGGCGATGGCGTGAAAATTCTAACCGGAAACGACCTGCCCACCGGCGACGTGATCTGGTGGACCGGATCGGGATGGTCGCGCCACGTCGCCCAGGCCGCCGATGTCGGCGAGATCGGCGAGACGCTCGGCGCCGAGGAAGAAGCCGCACGCCGCGTCAACGGCCCCTATGTCATCGAGGCGACCGACACCCCCGACGGCCCCCGTCCGGCGCACATCAAGGATCGCGTTCGCGCGCTGGGTCCGACTGTGCGCCCCGATCTGACCCTCAAACCCGGCGATGCCGCTGCGATCGAGGCAATTCCCCATGTATAAATACGATCAATATGACCAGGCGATCGTCGATGCGCGCGTCGATGAATTTCGGGATCAGGTTAAGCGCCGTCTGGCAGGCGAGATTACCGAGGATCAGTTCAAGCCGTTGCGGCTGATGAACGGCCTCTATCTCCAGCTGCACGCTTATATGCTGCGTGTTGCGATCCCTTACGGCACGCTCGACGGGCGGCAGATGCGGATGCTGGGCCATATCGCGCGCACCTATGATCGTGGCTACGGCCATTTCACAACCCGGCAGAACCTCCAGTATAATTGGATCAAGCTTGAGGATACGCCCGACATCCTCGCCGATCTGGCGACGGTTGAAATGCATGCGATCCAGACGAGCGGCAATTGCATCCGCAATATCAGTTCGGATCAATATGCGGGTGCCGCCGCAGACGAAGCCGCCGATCCGCGCCCCTGGGCGGAACTGATCCGGCAATGGTCGACCTTTCATCCCGAATTCAGCTATTTGCCGCGAAAATTCAAATTCGCGGTAATTGCGAGCGACGAAGATCGCGCAGCGATGCGCCTCCACGATATCGGCATTCAGCTGGTGAAACGCGACGGTGTCCTGGGCGCGAAGATATTCGTCGGCGGCGGCATGGGCCGCACGCCGATGATCGGGCCGGAGATCAAGGAGTTCGTCACCGCTGACGACCTGATGAGCTATCTTGAGGCGTGCCTGCGCGTCTTTAATCGCTATGGCCGCCGCGACAATATGTACAAGGCGCGGATCAAGATCCTCGT
>JAPKCG010000018.1 GCA_028823055.1 Sphingomonas bacterium | reverse complement strand
CTAATCGCGTCGGCGCAGCGGAGATCGTCGGCAATGACCGACGCTCGCACCTAAGGCCAATCTTTCCTTCCGCGACTTCATCGCTTCCGGACAGATCCGAGTGTGCCACGTGGCACACTCGGATGCAGATTTAGGTGGGGGATGTTTAATGGCAGGATAGGTATTGCGGCGTTTGTTGTATTACATTATCCCTCCGGGCATGTCATCGGCGCCGCAGCTTGCATCCCCCACCAAAGAGACAGCGATGCTGACGGCGCGCGTCGATCGCGAGCTGCTGGCTGCGTTCGACGCGCTTGCGGAGGGCAGGGGAGGGCGGAGCGCCTTGCTCCGGACTGTGCTGCAACAGTCGTTACGGCACGTCGCAGACGCGCCGCGGATTGCGCCTCGCGCAGACAGCGCCGGCAATCGTGTCTCGCTTCGCTTCACCGACGCCGAGACCGCTGTTCTCGATCATCGAGCCGCCGATCGAGGCATCGATCGCGCCGGCTGGATCAAGGCGCTCGTCCGCCGGCATCTCGCCTTGAAGGCAAACGTCGACGACGGGATGCGTGATGCCGTCGCGCCGATCCGGATGCAGCTTCAGCGCATCGGCCGGAACCTCAATCAGGCGATGAAGGCTGGCAACGCCGCGATGATGGCCGATAGCGGCTTACAGATTGACCGCGAGCTTCGCCGGATTACCGACATGCGGGAGGAGATCAACGAGCAGATCGCGGCACTAGGCGACGCGCTACGCGGTGACGCCGCATATTGGCGGGTTGCCGACTAATGCCGTTCGGAGATCGCGAGGATGAGCTTTGGGAGGCTATGAAGCCACGCTTCAAGCCTCGCACCGTAAGCGATCCGAACATCAGATATGCCCGGCACATGGTCAACGGCACCGGCCCCTTCGCCGCTTCTGCTTCCAGTCCGGCGCCGATCGCCAACGACGCAAGGGCCACCCTCGCGCGCGTCGTCAGGCGTACACCCGAGGTCGTGGTGAAAGTCACCGGCAGAAAGAAGGGCGCGGGGCATCTTGGCGCGCACCTCGACTATATCGGCCGCCACGGCGATGTCCCGCTTGAGACGAGGGACGGCGAGCAGATAACCACCAAGGCCGACGCTGAGCGGATTGCGGACGAATGGTCCGACGCGCTCTATTGGCGCCAAGGCACCACCGTATCGGCCGTGGCGATGGTGTTTTCGATGCCGGCCGGGACCGATCCCGAAACCGTCAAGCAGGCGGTGCGGGAAGCGGCCGAGCGCATGATCGGCGACAACCACGATTATGTCATGGCGCTCCACACGGACACCGATCGGCCGCACGTCCACCTTACCGTTCAGGCCGAGGGCCTGGACCGCAAGCGGTTCGATCCGAGGCGCGAGGATCTGTTTCGGTTTCGCGAGGCGTTTGCCGAGGCACTACGCAGCCGCGGCGTCGAGGCAGAGGCGACGCCCCGCTACACCCGCGGCCAGGGCAGGGCAGGGACCAGCATGGCCCTCACCCAATTGCGCGCGCGAATACGCAGCGGAGCGTCGCGGCAACCGACCGAGGCCGATCTACGCCAAGCCCGCGAGGCCATGCAGATCGCGCTCGGCAAGGCGCAGCAACCACCATTCGTCTCGAAAACGCGCGACCGCTGGAAAGAGACCAAGCGGAAGTATGAAGCAGCGGCCCAGCGGCTCGACCGCACCGGCGATCGGGATGATCGTCGGCTTGCGCGCGACGTGCGGCAGTTCATCCAAGAACGCGCCGATATAGAGACGGTCCCTGACCGGATGCTACGAGACGCGGAAAAGCGTGTCAGGGACGCTCAGGCACGCACAAAGCCCGACCAGCAGCCCGACAGGGGTGTGCCACGTGGCACACCTCCGCCACCCACTAGACGGCGTTGATCGGTGGGAAGGTGTACCCGGTCTTGCTAGAAGGTCGTATGCGTCAGCAGCTCACCGGCAATGCGGGCCTCTACCATGTTGCGCGCGAGCTATCGCGAAGAGGGTGGCATGTTATGCCGACCGTGCGCAACGCGCGGGGCGCTGACCTCTACGCTGCGAGCAACGACGAGCTGCGCGTTCTCCCAATCCAATCTAAAGCCTTGTCGAAGCGTGCGCCGGTGCCGCTTGGCGGGTCGCTCGATCGGCTCTGCTCGCATTGGTGGATCATCACCATCAACGCGAACACGGCCACGCCCAAGTGCTACGTCCTGACGTTAAGCGAGGTGAAGACGGCCGCACATCGCGGCGTCAATGCGGCAGGCACCGTTTCCTATTGGCTTCAGCCGAAATCCTACGCCCTTCCAGAGTATGAGGAAGCCTGGGAGCGGCTTGGGTCGCCGGTCGACGGGGTTGAGGCTTTAGGCGGTCAGTAACCTTGCCGCCCGCGACCGCGGTCCGCATCGTCATCATCGTCCCCCGATCGAGCGGGACTTCTGCAATATCTGATCCTGCGCCATTTCGCGGACACGCTGCGCCTGTTGCTGCTTCACCTCGATGCCGGCGATCCGCTCGCCGCGACTGATCCGAGCCGCCACGTCCTCTTTGCGCTCAGCCACGAACTCGCGTTGCTTCACAGGCTGGCCTGGGAATCGCCCTTCTGCGACCGTCGTGGCGAATGCGACGTGGCTTTGCGCCTTGCGCAGCTCGGGATCTTTCGCGTTCTGGACGTCGGTCTGCCGACGGAACCGCTCGGCCAGATCGACGCGCGGGTCGACCTGTTCTTTGCTATCACGAGCTTGGTTAGCGGTGCGGGGCGTCGGTTGCGTCACCCCCGACACCCCGGCCTGCCGAGACTGTTCGCGATCGGCAGCGGCTTTGGTTTTCTCGTCGGGCTGATACCCGTCGATCCTGATCCCTTGCGCCGAGGCGGCAAGGTAGGCGGCGCGCTTGAACTCTTCGTCGCCGGTGATTTTGAGCGACGTCCACCCGTTTTCCTTCGCGAGCCTCACAAGGTCAGGCAGTGACTCCGGACCCTTTGCCTTGATGCGATCGGGGGTTATCGTCGCGATCGGCTCTTTGTCGTGCGCGCTGCGATAGAGCTTGTTGCCGACGCGCAGGAAGCGAGACTCGAGATCGGCCGGCACTTCCATCGGCCGCCTGCGACTGTTGCTGCCCTCGATGCCAGCGCCGGCAGCTTCGACCTTCTCAACCATGTCACCGCTCCTGTTCGATTACACCAACGACTTCGTTTCCGCGCTGCTCGGCCGACACGTCGATGAGCATGTCGGGATGGTCTTCCGTTACGACGCAATCCATCGCAAACGACAGCGGGTCCGGATCAGTGAGCTGGTCGAACGTCGGCATCGCGCACTCGGGAAGATCCTCGTCATCGCGAACCGTCTTCGGGATAGGTGGCACCACTGGCGCCGCCATGACGCGGCTGCGAAACAGCCCGTCCGCATAGAACCGTATCTTGTCCCCGTGGATTGGCGGGACGCCGCCTCGCAGCAACAGCAGCTCGCCGTCCGGAAACTGCATCAGCTCTTGCGGGAGCAAGAGGGCGCGGCGCTGGTCCGACATGGACTTGGAGCGGTTTGCCAGGATGCCGTGGATCGTGAGTGACTTCGTGACGGATTCCTGCCCGACATAGCCGATGCGCTCCGACAGCTCGTTCGCGACACGCAGCTCCTTCGGCGTGAACGCGACCTCGACGCCGCAGTTGGCGACGATCTCGTTCGCCACATGCTCGCCATAGACCGCGCGGAGCTGCGATCTGGACTGGATCACCGGCAGGAGACGGATGCCGTAGCCAGCGACGTAGGAGAATGCGCTGGCGATCACTTGCGCGCGGCCGATGCGGGCAAACTCGTCGAGTATGACGAGAACTTGGAGCGGCGTTTCGCTATCCGGCAGATCACGCACGTTTAGGTCGATGAGCTGTTGAAATAGGAGATTGTAAAGCGGCGCGACGCGATCCAGTTCGTCGGGAGACACGCCCAGGTAAATCGACATGGGCTTGGTGCGCAACTCGCGCAGGTCGAAGTCGCTTTCCTCGGTCGCGGCATCGACCCTCGGGTTGAGCCATAGGCTCAATTTCGATGTGACGGTCTGGACGATGCCGGCGAACGTGTTGTCCGCTCCCGACGTGAAGTCGGCGAGCGCGTTCCGGCATCCTTGCGACAGATCGAGCGCACGATCGTCGAGAACCTTGCGGAAATAGCCGCGCGTGTCGCCGGTCGTCATGAGCCGATAGATCGAGCCGATGGTGAACGGCAAGTCGGCAACCGCAAGGTAGGCGCCGACGCCTACAAAGGCGGTCCGCGCCGAGTCCGTCCAGAACGGTTCCCCCCGCTCCGGTGCCACGAATAGCATGGTCGCAATTTTCTGTAGCTCGATCACCACCTGGTCGGGATCGGTGCGATCGATATACCCGAGCGGGTTGTAGCGCGCGGTGCGGCCCTCCGGGTCGGTCGGGTTGAAGAGATAGACGGCCTGCCCGAACTTTTTCCGGAAACCCGCGGTCGCGTCCCAATTCTCGCGTTTCACATCGAGAACGACGACGGACGCCTGCCACGACAGGAGGTTGGGGATGACGATACCGACGCCCTTGCCCGAGCGGGTAGGGGCCTCGACGATGCAATGCTCGCTACCTCCGAAGGTCAGGAACTTCCCGCCTTTTTTGCCAACCACGATGCCGTTGTCGGCGCGAAATCCGGCGCGACGGATTTCCCCTTCCTTGGCGAAGCGAGCGGCCCCGTGGAGCGGGGGCTTCTGTTTCAGAAGCCACCACAGCATGATCCCGGTCAGGACCAGGCCGACGACCATGCCAGCGCCGAACGCCTTCAACACGACCGGATCTTGCCGATAATACCAGAAGAAAGCCGGCATTTTTAACGGATCGAACTTCGCGCTTGGAAGCCCGAGATAGATCCACGCGACGACGCTCGCGACGAAGAAGGCGAGGACGATCGCGACCGGGATGCCGGCCGCGAGGATGGCGCCTCGTTTAGGCTGCATGACGCCCTGCAGGGTCATAATAGATCTCGGTCATGCGAAACTCGCCGTCGACCTTCTTCATCTGGACCACGACATCGACGAGGATTTTCAACAGCGAGCGTATGTCGTCGCGGGCGAGGTCCGCGCCGCCCTCACTTTCCTTCACCAGCAGCGTCAGTTGCTCGAACGCTAGCTCAGCCGAGTCTGCGTGAATGGTGGTGATCGAGCCGGGATGGCCGCTGTTGACGTTGCGCAGATAGAAGAACGCGGTGCCGTCGCGCAGCTCTTGGAGCAGGATGCGATCGGGCCTCATGCGCAGGGCGCTTTCCAGCAGCTCCTTGGCTGTCACCTTGGCGGTGCCGGTGCCGTCCTTGCTATAGATCATATGCACGACGTTCTTGTGCGGCACGACCAGCTCGCGCGTGTCCTCGATCGTCAGCAGGCGTTCGTTTTCGGGGATGAGCTGGATCAGCCCCTTGGAGAACGTCGTCTTGCCCGAGCCGGTCGCGCCGGAAATGAGGATATTGAGCCGGCTGCGCACGGCCATCTCGAAAAACTCGACATGCCGGCCGGCGTGGAGCAGCCCGAGCAAGCGTTCTTCGACGGTGCTGACCCGCTTGCTCGCGACCTTTGTATCCGTGAACAGCCCGCTCGCCTCGAAATCCTGCATCGATAGCGTCTTCGTCGACGGCTTCCGCACCGTGATCGACACGGTGCCGTCAGGCACGACGGGCGGCATGACGAGCTGGACGCGCTCGCCGGTAGGGAAAACCGTCGAGCAGATCGGATTCTCGCGCGTCACATCCTGCGACGTGAAAGCAGCCGCGGCGCGCGCCAGTTGGTTGAGCGCATCGAGCGTTAGCTCGTCTTCGCGCTCCCAGGTCCACCCGCCGCGCCGTTCCACGCCGATAAGCGTCGGTTCGTTGATGACGACTTCCGTCACCCCTTCATCATCGAGATAGCGGCGCAGCGGGCGCACGGCATGATCGAGGATCGCCGTGTTGCGGAAGGCCGCGACGGTCATCGGAGACCGAGTCCGTAAACTTGCGAGAAGTCGAAATCCTTGGCGACGGTGATAGCCATCTCGGTCCCTTGATTGACGCGAACGATCGGCCGGATTTGCTGCGTGTCCTGTAGAACCGAGGACGTGGTGTCCCCAGGGGTCCGGAACACGGTCGACCCCTGCGGGCTGACAGCCTGGCCGGCGATCTGCCCGCCCGCATCGAGGACGCTGAACAACAGCGCTGCCCCGAACCGTTGCCAGAAGAACCGATCGATCTTGCCGGTAATACCGGCGCGGCCAAGCGAGTCCGAGGCCGGCGAGCCAATGTCGATCGCCACGCCCCGCGGTGTGACGGCCCGCGTCCACATCGCGAACAGCCGGTTTTGCCCGCGCTGCAATCCGCCCTGATACTCGCCGAAGACGCGCGTGCCCTTCTCGAGCAGCACGACCCGGCCGTTGTCCGAATAGATATCGCGGGGGATTACGCATGTCGTGTAGCCGGGGACGGTGCTGTCCATCGCGGTCTGGAGGGTGCAGGGAATGATCGCCCCGGCTGTGACGAGATAATTGCGATCACCGATCATCCGCGCCGTGGCGGTGCCGATGGCCGAGGTTTGCTTGAGGGTATCGAGAGCTGTCGCTTTGGGAGGAGCGTTCTCGCCATCGCCCTGCGAAGCACCGGCACCGCCACTGGCGCCTTGGACGCGCCCAATGCCCCCTTGATCGCCGTTGTAGGCGATGAGCGTCGATCGCCGCGCGTTGTCGCGCAAAGCTCGCGCGTCGCTCGCGCGACGCTGCGCTTCGGTCGCTTCCCGGGATTGCTGTTGCGGTGCCGTCGACGACCCGTAGGGCGTGATAGGCTGACCATCGGGGCCGATTGCCGGAACTTGCTCGCCGGCGAGCTGCACCGGCGCGTTGGGATCGCGCGGTGCCGCCGCCAATGTGGGGGCGATCACTGTATTGGGATCGTAAGGCGCTTCGACCGCAGCAGGC
The DNA here is from genome assembly GCA_028823055.1 of Sphingomonas bacterium. Taxonomy (GTDB): domain Bacteria; phylum Pseudomonadota; class Alphaproteobacteria; order Sphingomonadales; family Sphingomonadaceae; genus Sphingomonas. Next base: position 12,149 of record JAPKCG010000018.1, on the reverse strand, counting down.
GCTTTCTTCGGTTGGATCGCTTGTTGATTGCCCGAGCCCGTGATGAGCGTCAGCACCGTGAAGATGCCGGCAGCGCCGAGCGCCGCGCCGACAATCACCTTCTTGTTATCCCATTGCGAGGCATTGAGGGACGGGATGCGGCTTGGCCGATCGGCCGCGGGCGTGCGATCGATTTCACCCATATCGGGCGTCGCATCGACGTCGAATCTCTTGTCGGACACGTCAGTTCTCCGTCGTGCGTTCAACGACTTCCGAAGCCGTGTCCGTCTTGGGATCGCGGCCGTAGAAGTTCGGGCTTTCGTTGTAGATGCACAGCACCACCTTGCCCCGGCGAAGCCGCATCTCTTTGTAGACGCCGTGGACGACTACGAACTCGTCCCGCACATCGAACGAAGCTGTCGCCTCGCTACCGTCGGGATTGACGGTGAAGATGGCGGGGATCTCGCGTTGGTTCGGGAAGCGGAGGACCGTAAATTGTCCATTGTCGCTGACTTCGGAGGGTTGCAGCGCCGTCGCGCCCTGAACCTTGTAGTTCAGGTTCCGCTTGCCTTCGAGAACGCCGATATCGAGCGCCGCCTTGATCGCGCCGTTCTGCGCGGCGAGGGCGGCTGTGAGCTGTGCGCGCTGCTGCGCCAGACGCGCTTGCAGTGCCTCATACTCCGGGTAGCGAAGCCGGACCTTGAAGAACGTCCCAGGGGAGCGCGCGCCGGCAACGGCCGAAAGCTCGAAGGTGTAGTTACGTTTCGTGCCTTGGAAATCCGTCACCACGATCAGGTTCGTCGCCCCGGCACGCTCGCGCGGCTTCACGAACAGCGAATTGTCAGCGGGCGCGACCTCCCACGACACGGTATCGCCCATCGCGACGAACTTGATGACCTCGCCGGGAGCGAACTCGATTTGTGTCGCTGTCCGGAAGGCGCTGCGGATTTGGATCACGTTGCCGTCGGTATAATTGACTTCGCGAATGCGGTTATCAGCGCCGCGCTGGATCGGGGTCTGAGCCAGCGCTGGCGCTGCCGACAACGCGCCGATCGCCGCGGCCAGTAGCAAGATGGATTTCATCGGGTCGGAACCTCCGCATCAGCTCGGTAGGATTTCACCTGAAAACCGAGCGGGTTTGCATACCGGCCGGACTCCGTTTCCGGCTTCGACAGCACATCGAACGTGATGGTCGCGATGGCAGGCGTCTCGATCACCTGCTGGTCGCGCTGCAAACGCTTGACGAAGCGCACCTGGGCGACGTTGGGCGAGATGAAGGCGACGGAGCGGATTGCCACGAAAACCGCGTCGCTGGCGGTGAGCTGGTTTTGCGGTGAGTCCGGATTGTCCTTCTTGTAGAAGGCCGTCCAACGGTTCTGTTCCTCGCGCGTCGAGAGAGCCAGCACCTTGCGGTAGAACTCTTCCCGGGCTTGCGGAATCCACCCCTCGCGGGTCCGCACATAGTCGGCGAGGAAATACTTCCGGATCGCCTCGTCATAAGTGATCGATTTATCGCCGCGCAGCCCTTGAGCGACTTCGGTCGCGCCGGTCGATTTATCGACGGTGACGACGTAGGGAACGACGGTCTTGAGCGGCGAAAGCGCCATGACCGATCCGACACTGACGATCGCCAGCGCGCTCGAAACACCGGCCACGATCCACGCGATACGCCGCGAGCGCGCCGCAGCAACAAACCGATCCCGATCCCAGCTTTCCGCTTCCGCGAAATACGCTTTGAGGTCTTCTTCTTTGTCTTTGACACCGATCGCCATGTCAGCAGCTCGCGTATGAGGTCGGAAGCGCCGCGGTAGGGCCGGCTCCAGGCCCTATGGCGCCGATCGCCGGCACCTTGCCGGCTTGCGATGTGTCCGGGCCTTGCGGGGCCGGTGCCTCGCTCGCTGGCGGGAATAGGTTGGTCGTGGGAGGGACCGAGGGCGTCGGCGCAGCTTGGGGGCTGGGTGTGCCACGTGGCACACCCGCCCCGCTTGACGAGGTTGCGGCTACGGGAGCCGAACGATCCGGGATCGTTGGCAGAATCGTCCCATACAGATTGGCGGGACGCTTCTGGCGGCCGTTGCAGCGCGGAAGCTTGTCGTCCTTCGCTGCCGTGGCGGGCATCGTCGGCGTGAGAGACGCGAGGGCGAGAATCGCCAATGCAGAACCGAACTTCATTCCAAATCTCCTGATTAGCTGGTGCGGCGCAGCTCGCCACCGCCGGAGCCACCACCGCCCCCGCCGCCGCCACGACGAGCGGCCCGCCACGCCCTCGCCACGGCCGAAGACGGGGCGTTGGATACCGCCCGCCCTATGATCGGCCCGATATTCCCCGTTGAAGCGTTCGCGAACTGTGTCGCGAGCGACGCGCCACCCCCGCCCAGGCCAGCAGCCATGCTTGGGATTTGGAGGAAGAAGAAGAAACCGAGAGCGTAGAACCCCAGCGCCTTGACAGCCGCGAGGATCAGCGAGTCATTCAACGTGATCGCGTCGATGAAGGCGTCGGCGGTATTGGCGATGAACACAGTCACAAGCAGCGCGAAAGCCACGAGGATTATGTAATTCACAACGCTCCCGAGCCACTGAAAAAAGAACGATCGCGTCGAGTCGAATAGTAGCGCCGCAACAAAGACTGGACCAACGGCCGCCAGTAGGGCCAGCGCGAACAAAGCGAACGCGCAAATTGCGAAGCCCAAGGCGGATGCCAGAAGGGCCGCGAGCATGATGACGATGTTGATTATCTCGCTGGCGATAATCTCGTCCCAATTATTGGGGATGCCAGCCCAATTCTCGCCTTCCTCGACGGTATGAGCATGAACAATGTCTTTAATGTTCGCGATGGCACGAACGGCACCTTTCAGGATGCCGTCGAAGAACCCTCCCAGGCCATTAACATCCTGCGCGCCTACCGCGTTCGCGACCTCTCTCGGCAAACCGTTCATGGCCAGCAGCCCGACCGCGGTGCCGTAAAGCGTCGTTACGGCGAAGACGAGCGCCGCGAGCTTCATGCCCCGATATACGAACTCGCGAAAAGGATACTCGACAGCCCCGCGCATGATCGCGAGGCCGAGAAGTATGATGTAGATGGTCACACCTACACGGAGAGGGCCGGAAATCCATCCGATGACGCCCGCATATGCGGCTATTATCCCTGCTAATGCCCCGTTGAGAGCATTGAACATCTCCGTGTAAATATTAAAGCCCATCACGCGACCCCGGAATGTTCAGGTGGAACTAGATGCCTGCCTCTTTCCGAAGCTTCTGTGTCTCGGCATCGTTCGAAATCATTGTCTTTGCGGTGTTCACACTGTTGCAATTGCCAAATACGACGGAGGGCCAGGAAGCAGCGGGCCGTTGCGAGGCCCGCCATGCACCGCAGACTGTCTCCATCTCCGTCAGCTCGTCCCGATGCTCGACGTAGAAGCTGGCGCTCCGCGCCGGCATGTCGGAGCGCAGTTGCGGGTCCGACGAACCTGACTCCTTCGTCCCACATGCAGCGAGCGCCAGCAGGCAGGGGACTGACCAGCGCGCCCAGGTCATGGATTAACTCCAGCCTCGGTCCGTAGCTTATTGGTCTCAGCCTGGTTCAACGCCAGGTGCCGCTGATAGTCAGCCTCGACCTTGGCGCGGCGTTGCAGCTCGATCGCTTGGAGCCCCATCTGATCGTTCATCATCTGCGCCTGTTCGAGCTGTAGGCGGGCCGACATGTCGGCCCGCTCTGCGGCCGACGACGCCCCGTTAAGGCGGGTGCGCAGCTCTTCCAGACCCTCGCGCCGGCTCGTCACCGCGTCGCCGACATTGCTGGCGAGACCTGATGCGACCCCCGCCTGTCGAGCGCCGGCCTCATAAGCTGCGCGCTGCTCTGCCGTGGCGGACTGCGGAACCTTGCCAAGCAGCTCCTGATAGACCTCGTTCGCCTTACCACGCAGGCCACCTACAACGTCGACGTTGCCGTTCACGTAGCCATCAAGACTGCTGGACGACACGTTGCTGGTGCGCAGCACGTCGCTCTTCAGGCGGTTGGCGATGTTGCCAATGTCGGTCGCCTTGTTGAGGTCCTGGTAGAGCTTCTGCGCTTCCTGGATTTGAGCGGCGCCCTGCTGGAGAACCTGCACGCCCTGCCGGACCTGTTCGATCTGCTGGACGATCGACGACGTGTCGATGACCGGAATGCCCTGCGCGTGCGCCGACCCGGCGAGCATGGACGCTGATCCTGCCAGCGCGAGGGCGAAAACCTTCAAGCTACGCATGTCCCTTCTCCTTCTCAGCTTGGACGACGACGTTTGTGGAATACGGGGAGCCAGGCCGCCGGATCGGGGCCGAACTCCGCTGCTGCCGCGACGGCGATCGACGTCGTTTCGGCGCGCCCTGACAGGACCGCCAGCTCGTCATCGAGTCCGGTCAGGTCCAGCTCGACCACAACGCTGTCATGGCCTTGCTTGACGAGGAACTTGCGCGATTCCGGCGACAATTCTTCGCGGATGAGCTGATATTCCGCCTCGGTCAGCGAGAAGCCCTCAACATAGTCGCGGCGCGCGCCCTTGGGGTTGGGGAGCATCACCTGGGTTGCGACCTGTTCGAGAATCGAGTGCGCAATGTCGCTCTTGAGCGCATCGGCCGGCGACTGTGTGGCGAACACCATCATCGCGTTGCGTTTGCGGTATGTCTTCAGGCCGTCTTGCGCGAAGCCCCGGAACGCTTCGTCCTGTAGCGCCTTCCAGAACTCGTCGATGGCAATGATCGTCCGCTCGCCGGTCAGCATCTTGTCGATGCGATGGAACAGGTAGAGCATCAGCGGTGCGCGGATCTCGGCATTGTCGAGAAAGTCCGTCATGTCGAACCCGATGAACCGCGCATCGAGCGTCATTTCGTCCGCTGCGTTGTCGAACACCCACCCCATCGCACCGCGCGAAGTCCACTTCTCGAGACGGGCGCCGATGCCGCCTGCGTCCGCCATGCCGAGCATGGTCCGCAGCGCATCGAGCGATCGATCTTCGCGGGGGAGCCGCATCACGGCGGCCACGCCCTCGTCGATCATCCGCTCTTCTTGAACCGTGATCGGGCGCTGCTCGGCGCGGACGAGCTGGCGCACCCACAGCGATAGCCACGCGCGATCCTCCGCATTGTTTTCGAGCGCCTTGAGCGGCGCGAAGCCCGTCGGGGTGCCGTTGGCGAGCGTCAGATACGTGCCGCCCGAGGCCAGGACGAAAATCTGTGCGCCGCGATCCTTGTCGATGAATATCTGGCGCGCGCCCGTCTTCTCGGCTTGCGCCATGAGGAAGTTCACGATGACCGTCTTGCCCCCGCCAGTGGGGCCGACAACCAGCGTGTGACCGATGTCGCGCTTATGGAAGCTGAAGAAGTAGGGGCTGCGCGCGCTCGTTTTCATCAGCGCGATCGCATCGCCCCAATGATTCCCGGCAGCGAGGCCGGCAGGGTAGGTGTGGAACGGCGAGAACGCCGCGAAATTGAGTGACGTAATCGGCGCCGGTCTTGCCCGCCACGCGAAATTGCCGACGAGCTGGCTCCAATACGCGGCTTCCAGCGCAGCGCCCTCGCGCGCCGCCACCATGCCGGTGTCGGCGAGCGCGGCACGCGCGATCGACAGGTTGTCGCGCAGCCCCTTGAGGCTGTCCGAATACACCGCGAGCGTGAAGTGATGATCGCCCAGGACGAAGCGGTTGGACATGAGATCGTCCGCTGCGTCGACAAGATCGAGCATCTGACTGACGGCGCGATCGTCGGCGTTCTCCATCTGCTTTTGGCGAAGCCGGAACCGCTCCGATGCCGCGGCGCGGCCGAGGAAGGTGAAGGATTGCGTCAGCACGAACCCGAAATCGACCGCCAGCAGGGACTCGAATTGGCGCGGCGTCGTGAACGCCGGATATTCGCGGATGCCGAAGATGCCGCCAAAGGCGCTGCGATCGGCGTCGCGGACCTCGACGGTCTCTCCGCCGAAGATCACGCGCTGGCGATAGAGGGCGCTGCCGAGGTGGCCCCGGATGATCGGGACGCGGCGATGCCGGCCCGTCATCACCATTTCCGCGACTTCCATCGTCTCGGAAAACTTTAGGCCGTTGAACCCGTAGATCGACAGCCGGCGCGGCGAGCAGCGATCGAGCAGCTTCTCGAAATCGCGCGCCTTATCCTCCAGCAGCTCCAGCAGATCGGCGTCGACCTCGTCGGCCTCGGCCCCTGCCTTCGCCTTGCTCTTGAAGAGCTGGACCAGCTTGTCGGCGCCGTGGATCGCGGGGCGCACCACCAGCGTCACGAAGAAGCGGTTGATGAACATCCGCTCGCGATTCATTCGGGCGAAGTAGGCCGCATCGAGATCGCGCGCGAAGCGCGAGCGGAAGTTGCCGCCCGGATATTGCTCGACGCGCGCGCGGACGAGATGCGTCCAGATCGACAGGCGATCGTCATGCAGGTTGCGAAGCATCCCATTGAGCTTCGAGTGCCAATCGTTCAGATCGCGCACATCGGCCGTCTCGAAAGCGCGACCTTGCAGCTCGAAAGTCAGCATGATCGCGCCGGAATCGAGCGCCACCACCTCGTCGTTGACGTGCCGTGCATAGGGCAGGAACTTGGTCGGCAGCACTTCCTTGAGCGCGACCTTTAACGGCACCTGGTCGGAGAGGCGGTTTGCCTTAGCCATTGCGGCCGAACCCCTTGCGCTTGATGCCCTTGAGGGGGAGCGGCGTGTAGCTCGAACCGCCCCAATATGCCCGGTTGCGGTTCGCCGCCTTGGTGCGGCCCCACAGGAAGATCAGCCGGAAGGCGTTCACGTCGTGCCGCACGATCAGGCGCGACAGGCCGAACATCACGCCGGCGTTGACCGCGGCATAGACCGGATTGTTGAACCCGATCAGGATGCATACCGAGGAGATGAGGATCAGCACCGCCGCCTCGATCGGGATGCCCGCGAACAGCGCGGGCCGCGTCACCGCCAGGAACAGCGGGTTGCGCGCCATTGTCTCCCGATCTTCGTCCACGTTCTATACTCCACACGAGAAAAGCGGGAGCGGGGCGCGGATCGCGCCCCGCTCCCTTGACCATTAGCCTCCACCGCTGAGCTGGGTGACGATCCACGGCGCCGAGAAGATCAGCGCGATGCCGATGATGACGGTGACGAGGGCGCCGGTGTTGACGCGGCCGGTCAGCCAACCGAACCCCGCTGCGATGATCGCGAGGATGGCAACGGTGCGCAGAAGGCCGTTGCTGAGAAGCCCTAGGACCGCAGTGCCGAAACTCTCGAGATTGGTCTGAGCGAACGCAGGCTCGGCCGATAGCAGCGTCGCCAGACCCACCATGCCGAACATCGACAGAAGTTTGCCGGCCTTGCGTTGGCGAGGCGTCATCGCCTCCACGCGGTTGGTCACTCTGGATCGAAGGGCGAGCGCCGGCCCACCGATCGAAGATGCGAGGTTCATCGTTCTTCTCCTTCTCCGGCGAGACGCGCTCGCTCATATTCCGCCTTCGCAAACACGTCCCAGGCTGGCGGCGGTGGGGGTGGCGCAGCTTTCAACTGCCCCGCGACGGACGTGTTTTCTGCCACCAGCGCGGCGAGCTGCGCTGTCGCGCTCGCCGGGTTGGAATCGTTGGAGCCGGAGAACGCGGCTACCTTGACCGCTACGGGTCGAATGCCGTCGGATATGCCGGCGTTGCCGACCACCCTTCCGACATAGCCGTTGTTGAAGCCACGCGACTGCGACCCGGTGTTATACATGGACAGGGCAATGCGAAGCGCGCGCTGGGGGTGCAGCCCGGCGCGAACGCTATGGTAGTTGCCGGAAATCACCGCACCGGCCGCGGCGATGTTCGTGCAAGGCTCGAACACCGTGTCCCACGTCAGGCCGAGCGCCTTCATGTTGCGGGAGTTGATCTGGCCGAGGCCCAGATCCACCGAATACCCCTTGGCGACGTAGAAGCGCGCGACCTCGATCGCCTGCGCAACGCTGGTCGGCTGCGCGACCTTGCTGCCGAGCCCGTTGACGCCGATCGCCAACTCATTGCCGCGGCTTTCCGTCTGGACGATCGCCGCGATCGTCGCAGGCGCCACGTTCGGCGCGCATTGCGCCGCGAGACCCATGACGACTGCGGCGGGGAGCATCATTACCGCTCCAAACTTCGCGTGCCCGCGAGCGGGCCGGGTTGTGCCGTGGCCTCCGCCTGATCGACCTGCGAACTGGTAGGGACCGTGTAGCGGGTCCGCGTGCCATCCTGCATCGTCATCACGACGTAGCCAGGCCGACCGTTCTTCGGCTTGGTATAGTCCGCTTTGCTGACTCCGCCCGCGCTACACGTGGGAAAGCCGCCACCGAGGCCGAGATGCGTGATGAGCTTGCGGATCGGCGGGACGCATTCCTTGAACTGCATCCACCCGCCCGGATTGCTCGCGCAGAGCAGAACTTCACAGGCCCAGGTGTTTTCAGCGCGAGCAGGCGCTGCCGCAAGGGAGGTCGCTACCAGTGCAGCGACCGAGAGAGACGAACACAAGCGATTTGCCATGTTTTCACTCCTAGAGTGACAACAAGCTAAATCGCTGAAACGGGATTGCCTAGCCCGAAAATGACCGAAACTTCACATTGGACCCAACGGCTTGGCGCGTCAGAACGCCTTTTGGTCTCTCACGTCTGCGCAGGGATGAAGGTGGATCACGTCATCGTAGCCATAGCCAAGGACGATATGGCGAATGGCCGAAGATGCCTTTTTATACAGCCTGATACGCTTTTTGTCATAAAGCCCCACGTGGAAAAGTGCTGTCCCGCGCCAGCTAACCCGGACGTTGATGTACCATCGCCCGCAGTCGCGCTGGCAGACATGGACGTCCGTGATCGACCCACCAAGGGGCCGAAGCGTCGTCAATTCGCGTTCGAGCAGCAGCTCCAAATCCATTCATTCCCCCAACAGTGATTACTATGCTTTTCGCTGGTGCTTTGCACCGCTCCCCGATAGCAAGTATGCGTCTTGAACCGGGAGTGTCTTAGATGGCGGGACGGCAGACGGCTACGATCGAGGAGCAAGCTGACCGCATCGTCCGCCAGCTCGGCGGGAAGTGGAAGGGCGACTTTGCCATGTGCCGGTGCCCGGCCCATGCCGACAGCACCGCCAGTCTCTCGGTCCGCGTCGGCGAGCGCGCGGTGCTGTTTCATTGCTTCGCCGGTTGCACGGCCGATGCGATCATGGCGGCGCTGCGCTCGGGCAAGATCCTCGCGCCCGTCGACCATGACCCGGGCCAGCGGCAAGAGGGCAAGGCCGACCACAACAAGGTCGCGTTGGCGGTCTGGCGACACGCAGAACCTTACGCCGGCTCGCTTGCCGATCGCTATCTGCGCTCGCGCGCGATCATCCCCGCTGGCATCAACGCTCGCTATGATCCACGCTGCCAGTTCGGCGCCGGCGCCGCCAAGGCGTATGCGCCGGCGCTGATCGTCCCGATCGAGGAAGATTCCGGCGTGGTCGCGATCCATCGGACCTTCCTGGCGCCCGATGGGCGCGGCAAAGCCGACATGCCCGAACCAAAGTGGATGCTTGGCAACCCCGGCAGCGGCGCGGTCCGATGGGGCGGTATCCCGACAGACGGCGTGCTGCGTCTCGCCGAAGGCGTCGAGGACGCCGCGAGCGTGATGAACATGCTCGGCGCTGGGCTATTCGTGTGGCCCGTGCTGGGGATCGAGCGGTATCAGGCTGTCGCGATCCCCGAGAGCATCCATACCGTCGTGATCTACAGCCAGCATGGGGGCGAGGCGACGCGCGCTATCGCGCGCGCCACCCCGCACCTGACGGCCAACGGCCGCCAACTCGTCAGCAAGCTGCCGCCCCATGCAGGCGATTGGAATGACCTGTTACGCGAGGTCCGGGGAATATGAAGCTCTTTCCCGGAGCGACGCCGTTTCAACGATGGATGATGGGCGCGACGTTCGTAATCGTCGCAGTCTATTCGATCGCGCAGAACAAGGAGTCGATTGTCGAAGCGTCGCAGACAAGGCTTACTTCGGCGAATCCAAGGATTATCGATGGCGATACGGTCGATTTTACGAATGGGCGGGTGCGAATTGTCGGCATTGATGCGCCAGATGATGACTTGCCGTTGCTGAAAAATCTGTCGAGCGATGCGTTGAGAGCGTTAGCGTTGCGCGATGGTGGCATGGATTGTTCGGTGTCGATGTTCGATTACGCGTTGCGGCATGAGAACCAGTGCCGGACTAATCCGAAGAGCTATGGACGGTTGAACCTAGCGTGTCGGTTTCTAGCCAATAAAGCTAGTGTCGGGGCTACGATGGTGGCTCAAGGATATGCAGTCGATTACCGAGTCTATTCGGGCGGAGCTTACGTAGATTTGATGCGAAAGGCGGCAGCACAGCGAGCAGGACTTTGGGGCGTTGACTATGAAGGGATGCGACAACTTGCGGTGCGACAGGCCCAGGTGCCGGAAGGGTGCAGCGTAGGCACGATCAAGAAGTGATCGGGGCCTGCCTTCGGCCCGCGCTCTATTCCGCGCCGCTTTCGCGGCGCTCCACGGAACCCCGCGAGCGGGTTTCCGCCCATGCGGGTAACGATCGACTAGGCTGGCGAGGACCGCCCTGGCGGGCGGGCGTAATCTGTTCATGGTATCATGCGGGTGTTTAAACCCGGCTCCCCGATTGCGGTCGTGATCGGCCGCTGGGGGATGGCCGTCACTCTCGTGATCGGCGCTGTCCTCGTCGGGCGCGTCATTCGCCGCTTCCCCTACCTGCTACCGAACCGTCTGCCCGGCCTCGTCCTCTACGAGTTGGGGCCCGGCCTGGTCCTCGCACTCGCGATCGGCGCGGCGGTCATCATCACCGGCGACAGCAGCCCGCGCCTTCGTGCGCCGAAGCGGCTCGCGCTGTTCGCGCTGTTCGCGCTCGCCGCGGTCGTCGCTGGCGTTGCCGTGTTGGGATGGGAGTTCGCCGAGATCCTTCAGAGGCAGTGGATCTAACCGCAGCGTAGCGGGTGTGCCACGTGGCACACCTACAGACGCGCCCAGGGCGCGACGTGGACCTGTTGGCGCCAATGCCCTCCCCCGGAGGCCAATCGACGCAGAGGGAACACCAAGGGCGGCTGCCCTTTCGTTCCCGAACGACAATCGACCGCCCGAGTAATCCGCCAAGCGCGGCACCCGACGCCTTACCGGCGTCGGCCGCGCTAGGGCGGCTCGCCCGCGCCAGCGGTAGATTCTCGCCCTCCCTCCCCATCCCGTTCCTCGCCGGAAAGGCAGAGCCGGTTGCTGTTGCGACCGGCTTACTGCCTCAAAGGAAGGACAAAATCATGGGACGGATCACCGACAACCGAGCTGACGTCTATCAGGAAATCACCGATCAGATGATCGCCATGATCGAGGCTGGCACCCGGCCTTGGTCGAAATCGTGGAACGGCAGCACCGCGCCGAATATCCCGCTTCGCAGCACCGGCGTTGCCTACCGTGGCATCAACGTCCTGACCCTTTGGGTTGCCGCCATGACCAAGGGTTACGCCGCCCCGCACTGGCTGACCTTCAAGCAGGCGATCGCGATGGGCGGTTGCGTCCGCAAGGGCGAGAAGGGTTCCGTTGTAGTCTATGCCAACCGGATCGAGCGGACCGAAGAGAACAATGCGGGCGAGGAGGTCAAGCGCGGCATCCCCTTCCTGAAACGCTATACCGTTTTCAACGCCGAGCAGATCGACGGCATCGAGGCGAAATATCCCGCTCCCGCGCCAATCATCACCGCGACCAATCCCGACGAGCGGGACGCCGAACTAGACGCGCTCTTCGGTCGCGTTCCCGTCACGCTCAAGCATCACGGCTCGCAGCCCTATTATCAGCCGAGCGGCGATCACGTCGTCATGCCCGAGTTTGCCGATTTCCACACCAGCGACGATTACTATTCGACCTTGGCGCACGAGCTGACCCACGCGACCGGCCACGTCGATCGTCTTGCCCGTCCGTCACTCATTTCCACGAAGCGCGAGGACTATGCCCGCGAGGAATTGGTTGCCGAGCTAGGGGCCGCGTTCATCAGCGGCGCGACCGGGATCAAGCTTCACGATCGCGAGGACCATGCCGCCTATCTGGCGAACTGGCTCCAAACCCTCCGCAGCGACAAGCGCGCGATCTTCGCCGCCGCGACGCAGGCGCAGGCCGCAGCCGATTGGCTGTTGAGCAGCATGGCGATCGA
>JAPKCG010000300.1 GCA_028823055.1 Sphingomonas bacterium | reverse complement strand
TGCTGGTCGAAAACGGGTATCTGATGCCCGGCGCGGTGCTGACCGATGCCAAGCGCCGCTGGAGCGCGACGGTGCGCGCCGACGGGTCGCTGCTGTCGACCTGCGGCGCGAGCGGTTCGATCCACAAGCTCGGTTCGATCGTCCAGAATGCGCCTGCCTGCAATGGCTGGACCTTCTGGCACCATGATGCGAGCGACGGGCTGAAGCCGATCGATACACTGCGCCAGACATATTTGCTCGCGACGCAGCCATAAGGGTGCTTGCGAGGGGAGCGGCATGACCGGCCTACATCTGCGCCCCGTCCAGTTCGTCGATACACCGGTCGGCCATCCCGATGGCAACGTCGCGCGCCTGGCGGGTGGGATGCTGTGGTTCGCCGCATATGAAGTGACCGAGCATGGCGAGCGGCGGACGGTGCCGGTCGCCGATGTCGCGACATTGGGCGAGCGCGCGGTGATGCTCCATGGGCGGATCACCGCGACGCGGCCCGCGCTGACGGTGGGCGATCGCATATTGCGGTTCGACCAGCCGCAGGTCATGGGCATCCTGAACGTCACGCCCGACAGTTTTTCGGACGGCGGCAAATATGGCGACGATCCGGCGGCGATCGCGGCTGCTGGCGTCGATATGGCGATCAGGGGTGCCGCGCTGATCGACGTCGGTGGGGAATCCACCCGCCCCAACGCTGTCGCGGTGTGGGAGGGTGACGAGATTGCGCGGACCCGGCCCGTTATCGAACGGCTCGCCTCGTCGGGCACTCTCGTTTCGATCGACACGCGCAAGGCGGCGGTGATGGAGGCGGCGCTCGCTGCGGGTGCGGCAATCGTCAATGACGTTGCCGCCCTGTTGTGGGACGACCGCGCGCTCGGCGTCGTTGCGGCCGCGGGCTGCCCGGTCATCCTGATGCACTCGCCCGATCCCGATAAGGGCGGGCACGGCGCGGGCGGTTATCGCGAAGTCGTGACGGAGGTTTTCGACTGGCTCGACGCGCGGATCGATGCCGTCGTCGCGGGTGGGGTGGATCGCGCGAAGATCATCGTCGATCCGGGCATCGGGTTCGGCAAATCGCTGTCCGAGAACCTCGCGCTGATAAACGGGTTGGCGATGTTTCACGGCCTTGGCTGCCCGATCCTGCTGGGGGCGAGCCGCAAGCGGATGATCGGTGCGCTCGACAACGAGGTGCCGGTCGATGCCCGACTGGGCGGTAGTGTCGCGCTGGCGCTCAAGGGGGTCGAGGCGGGGGTGCAGCTGTCGCGCGTTCACGATGTCCCCGAAACCGTGCAGGCGATCCGTATCTGGCGCGGCCTGCGCGATCGTGCGTTGGTCGGCTGACGGGGCTGGTGTCGCGGGCCAGACGCAAAATGTTACGATGGCGTCGTGAACTTATGCGGCACCCCCTCGTTCGGCGGCGCATGAGGAGATTGCGATGATCGTCGATGCCACACCCAGACTGAGCCAGATCGTGCGCGAGGTGTGGAAGCCGCTGGCCGCGCTGTTCATCTGGGACTGTATCGTCACGATCACTTATTATATGCTGCCCTTCAAGGCGCCGTCGCTGCCGCTGACGCTGTTCGGCACCGCGCTCGCGCTGTTTCTCGGCTTTCGCGATAATTCGGCGTATCAGCGTTGGTGGGAAGGGCGGATATTGTGGGGGACGATGATCAATGCTTCACGCAACATCGCGCGCTCGACGATCAATTTCCTTCCCGATGAGGCGCATGACCTCAAGCGGACGATCTGCCTTCGCCACATCGCCTATGTGAACGCGCTGCGCTGCCAGTTGCGCAAACAGCCACGCAACGAGGTCGTGCTCAAATATCTGTCGCCCGAAGAGGCGGGGCCGGCGCTGGCGCGCACCAACACCGCCAGCGCGCTGATGGACGGGACGGGCAAGCGGATCGATGAGGCACGGCGGCGCGGCTGGATCGACACGATCCAGCAGCACTCGATGGAGCGCGTCCTGATCGACATCCTCAATGCGCAAGGCGGGATGGAGCGGATCAAGAATACGCCCCTGCCCAATCAATATCGCTTTTTCCCGACTTTTTTCACGCGCCTGTTCTGTTTGTTGATCCCGATCGGGCTCGTTGAGACATTGGGCTATGCCACCCCGATCGGATCGACGATCGCGGGGCTGATGTTTCTCGCGATCCTGCAGATCGGCGACGATCTGGTCGATCCTTTCGCCGATACCGTCCACGACGTGCCGGTTACCGGCATGTGCCGGACGATCGAGATCGACCTGCTCGAACTGATCGGTGACGAGGCACCCGCGCCGCTGCAGCCCGAAAAGGGTGTGCTTTGGTAACGCTCAAAGCGTGTAGCCGCCGTCGCTGAGCAGGCATGTTCCGGTGATGAGGGCGGCATCGTCGGACAGCAGAAACGCAATCTGGTGCGCAACCTCTTCGGGCTTGGCATAGCGGCCGAGCGGCGTCGCCATCGCGGCCAGTTCGGTAAAGGCCGCATCGCGACCGATCGCGGCGGCGCGGTCGGCGAACATCGGGACCGCATCCCAGACGGGCGTTTCAACGCCCGCCGGGGCGATCGCGTTGACGCGGATATGATGCGCGGCAGCCTCCTTTGCGGCGACCTTGACGAGATGGATCAGCGCCGCCTTCGACGCGCCATAGGCCGCTGTGCCGGCTTCGGCTTTGACGCCCGAGGCCGATGCGGTGGCGACGATGCTGCCACCTGCCGGATCACGCGCGGCCATCGCCCTGAGCGCGGCACGCATCGTCAGGAATGCGCCATCGAGGTTGACCGACAGGATGCGTCGCCATTCGGCAAAGTCCAGGTCGGCGATCATGCCCGCGCCCGCGACGCCTGCGTTGACGACGGCGTGATCGAGTCCGCCAAGATAGGCCGCCGCCCCATCCCAGAATGCGGGATCGGCGACATCGCCGGGCACGAGATCGATCGTGCAGCGCAGCCGGATGCGAGCGAGCGCTGCCGCATCGATATCGGTCAGGATCAGGCGCGCCGCGCCCGCGTCGGCCAACAGTTTCGCGGTTGCGAGGCCGATGCCCGATGCCGCGCCGGTGATGAGGATCGTGCGGTTCGAAACGGTCATGGCGGGGACGTTAGCGATAAATCGCAGCCCTCGCCAATCGCGGGTCGTGCGCGGTAAAGGTGTATCGATGACGACACCTTCCGCATTGCTCGGCCCCGACGATCCCGCCCCCACGCAGATCATCAACGCGGATGGCGCATCGCGCTTCGTTTTGATCGGCGATCATGCGGGACGGCGGTTTCCGGTGGCGCTGGGCGATATGGGGATCGCGCCGGAGGATGCGATCCGGCACATTGCGTGGGACATCGGCGTCGCCGCTTTGGGGGAGGCGCTGTCCGCCCGGATCGATGCGGTGTTCGTCGCGCAGGTCTATTCACGGCTGGTCGTCGACTGCAATCGCGGGCCGGACGAGGACAGCGCGGTTCCGGTCGTGAGCGACGGAACGATCATTCCCGCCAATCGCGCCCTGACCGATGCCGATCGCGCCGCGCGGTTCGCGAGCATTCACGAACCCTATCAACAGGCGGTCGGCGCGGTACTTGCGGCGCGCGATGTGGCGAAGCGGGACGGCACGCTCGTCGCGCTGCACAGTTTCACGCCCTCGATTGCCGGCCGGGCACGCCCGTGGGAGATCGGTATCCTGTATTCAGGCGGCGATCCGTCCTTCGCGCTGCGCTGTCTCGACTGGCTGCGGCGGCGCGGCGGGCTCACCGTGGGAGACAACGAACCCTACCGGATGGACGAGGTCGATCACACGATCACACGCCACTGTTTCGCGGGCCGACGTCCCTATGTCGAAATCGAGATTCGTCAGGATTTGCTGGCCGACGACGCGATGGTGACGGGATGGGTCGACGTGATCGCGACAATGCTCGCGGATGCGTGACGGGCACCCGTCCGGCGTGGCATAGCCGCATGCAAAATAACGAGAGGACGCGAACGATGCCGCATTATGGCGATTATCAGAACCTGATCTATGGCCAGGGGCTGGGCGGTGTGGTCCCGAAAGTGCCCGTCGATTTTGCGACGCTCGCAAAACGCGCGGAGGTGGCGATGCCGCCCTATGTACGCGATTATGTCCAGGGCGGATGCGGCGACGAACTGACGCAGAACCGCAATCGGTCGGCGTTCGACCATTGGGGCATGGTGCCGCGGATGATGGTCGACAGCGCCGCGCGCGATTTGTCGATCGAGCTGTTCGGAATGAAGCTGCCGACGCCGCTGTTCATGGCACCGATCGGGGTGACCGGCATCTGTACGCAGGACGGGCATGGCGACATCGCGGCGGCA
>JAPKCG010000299.1 GCA_028823055.1 Sphingomonas bacterium | reverse complement strand
CGAGGTTCAGCGCATCGCGGACGAGACTGCCTACAACGGAATCAAGCTCTTTGACGGCAGCAACCCAGTGATCCCGATTCAGATTGGGGTGGACCTCGGAGATGTGGTCAACATTAGCACCTGGACGAGCACTTCAACCTTGGGGCTCGGCACACAGAATGTCCTTACGGCCCCGGCGGCCAGCTCAGCCCTCGGCGCAATCGACGTAGCGATCGACACCGTTTCGATCTTCCGGGCCAGCTTCGGCACTTCGCACAACATCCTCTCAAGCGCCCTCCGGTCATCGGCGACTGCCCAGGAGAGCTTGGCCGGTGCAGAGAGCCGCATTCGCGATGTCGACGTGGCAAGTGAAACGGCTCAATTGGCCAAAAATCGAATTCTGCAGCAGGCGGCCGCATCCGTGCTGGCCCAGGCCAACCAGCAGCCCCAGATCGCACTAAGCCTGCTTCAAGGCTGACCTGTGGCTGGCGCGGTTTTGACGCGCCAGGCAACCGTACACCGCTCTTTAAATAATCGAATCAGACCTAGGCGACAGCACTTGCTGTGCCTTGGGAACGCATAAAGCACGTGACCTAAATCGCGTGCCGGTCGTTCGAAACGCCAAGTCGCATCGCGACTTTTCACGGCGAAGCGGACGTCTCTAAGTATTCCTCGTATCCAACCGAGCTCAAGTGCTCGCCCGACTCACTTCGTCTTAGGCCCCAGGCCTAAGACGGTGTCTGTGGCGAGAAATGAGGCCGGGAGCTTTGCGCGGAGCTAAGGCCCGAGTCGGGCACTCACTTCTTCAACACACCCTCCTACAACAGAAACGTTATGGCTCTTAGAGTTAACACCAACATATTCTCCCTTAATGCTCAGAAGAACCTCGCCGTCCACGGCGAGAAGCTCGGCGGATCTTTCGCCAAGCTATCTTCGGGCCTTCGCATCGTGACCGCAGCCGACGACGCTGCTGGTCTCGGTATTTCCGAGCGTATGCGCGGCCAAGTCCGCTCGCTCAATATGGCTTCTCGAAACGCACAAGATGGCGTGAGCTTGGTCCAGACCGCTGAAGGCGCGCTGGGCGAGGTTAGCGGCAACTTGATCCGCATGCGTGAGCTTGCTGTCGAGGCTGCCAACGGAACGCTGAACGTAGCGGACCGCGCGTCACTTGACTCAGAGTTCCAAGCTCTGAATGCCGAGATCGAGCGCGTTGCCGATCAGACTGAGTTCAACGGAATTAGTCTTCTGAACTCAGTCTCAACCGTCTCCATCCAAGTGGGTGTCGACACTGGTCAGACCATCGATATCACCACGGCCGATCTGCAGACTGCTGCTCTCGGTACCGCTGGCCTCGACGTGACCCTTTCTGCAAACGCGAGTACGGCACTTGCTGCACTCGACACGGCGATCGACTCGGTCGTGACCCAGCGAGGCGCATTCGGTGCCTCACAGAACCGTCTTCAAAGTGCAATGCGCTCGATCGCAACGAACTCTGAAAACCTTGCCGGCGCTGAAAGCCGGATCCGCGACGTGGATGTTGCCTCGGAAACTGCCGAGCTCACCAAGAACCGGATTCTTCAGCAAGCTGCGGCTTCGGTGCTCGCCCAGGCGAACTCCCAGCCCCAGATGGCCTTGAGCCTGCTCGGCTAGGTCACAAACCTAGCTTGAGTCCGGGCTTCCCGCTTTCGAGTGGGAAGCCCTTTCCTATTTAAAGGGGGATCGAGGAGAGTGACGATAGGAATCCCAAACTGAACCCTAATCCTCTTTGAGGAATCTGCCGATAACCAGAGGGAACGTCCCCGGACAGCAATCAGGAAACGAATATGACGACATCACTTAGCTTTGGCGGATTAGCCAGTGGCCTCGATACGACGGCCATTATCAATGCCCTTGTTGGTGCGGAAGCGATTCCGATTAAATTTGAGGAGAAAAAGCAAGCAGTTGCGGAGAAGAAGCTGAGCCTGATCTCAAGCTTGCAAGCGCTTGTGGTGACTGTGCAAGAAAAGGCTGACGCAATGAAGAGCCTAGCAGGCTTCTTGAGCCACCTGGTGACGCCCAGTCAAGAGGGGTATGCCAACTTCACGGTAACGGGCACCCCCATTTCGGGATCGCACACCCTCGAGGTGATTGGCCTTGCCGCTTCCGAGCGCCGAGCCACGGTTGGAGTCGCAGACGCTAGCGTTGCTCTTGACGGCGGAACGATCTCGTTCACTTACAACGGTACAGCTCACTCGATCGTAATCGACCCCGCCAGCTCTAGTCTCAATGAAATCGCCGCCGCAATTAACGGCGATGCCGCGGCAAGCGCGGATGTTTCGGCTAGTGTTGTCAATACGGGGACCGAGGCCAATCCGTCTTACCAACTTGTTCTTGCGGGCAATGATACGGGTGAGGACTTCGGCATTACCGGGCTGGCGATTACAGGCTCATTGGCCGCTAACCTCTCCTTTGATCCGATTGCACTTTCCACGGCATCCAATGGCGTTGCCAAGATCGACGGTCTAACCGTGAATCGCTCAGGAAACGACTTCAGCGATGTTGTTCCTGGGATCACGATCGATGCAATCGCTGTGACTACCGAGCCGATAACCTTCGGCGTGACTGTAGACCAAGAGGCGATCAAAAAGAGCCTAGAAGAGTTCGTGCAGGCCTATAACTCAGTCTCCAGCTTCATCGAAATACAGAGCAAGTTCTCAGAAGACGAGGGCGTAGGGGGCGAGCTTTTCGGCGAGCGCATTTTGCAAACCGTGCGTAGTCGAATGTACAACGGGTTCATTGCTGCAGACCCTGCAGTCGTCATGGCGGATACCGAAGGGTATTCGAGCCTTAGCCTGGTCGGCATTAATATCGACCAGAACGGCAACCTGTCCATCGACGACGACAAGTTGGGCGAGAAGATGTCCGGTGACATCGACGCATTCGCAGGCTTCTTCGGCGACGAAACTACGGGCGCATTTAGCAAGCTCTCGACCGAAATGGACTACCTGCTCGATACGACAGGTGACGACATCAACGGTGATCCGCTGAGTGGACTGTTCGACATCCGCAAGGATGCCTTGAACAGTAATATCGCTGATTTCAAGGACCGAATCATCGATATGAATTATCGATTAGATAAGTTCGAGGAGTCCCAGGTTACAAAATTCGCAGCACTCGAAGTCCTCATGGCTAAGCTCCAAGTTCAGGGTTCCGCTGTCGATAACTTATCTGCCCTTGGCTTCAACCAATAAATTATGAGCATCCCTGATCCCACCACGGCCTACCGTCAAGCCGCGATCGAAAACGCTCCACCGCTAAAGCTGGTGCGCATGATGTACCAGGGTAGCTTGCGCTTTCTTGCCCAAGCCTCGGAAGCATTCGATGAAGGTGATCTACCACGCTTCAACGAGCGTGTGGGTCGGGCTGAGTCCATCGTCAGCGAACTGCGCTGCTCGCTTGACAGCTCGGCCGCACCCGAGCTGTGCACCGAGCTTGAGAGCTTGTATCTCTACACCAGCGCTCGCTTAATCGAAGCGATTGCCGACTCCAGTATGGATCGAGTTGAAGAGGCAAGGGACGTTCTGAAGACACTCCTCTCTGCATGGAACGACCTAGAGATGGAGCAGGCGTGAGCACCCTTGAAGCCGGCCTAGACCGGATCGAGGGGGTCCTTGGGCGCATGATGACTGCGCTCGAAGGAGATGGCTTTGGCGTCCGCGAACTCGAGACTTTGACGGGCTGTTACGACCAGGCGGATAGCGACTTGAACGGCTTACTGCAAGGCGTCTCGACACTGCCCGTGCACATGAAACCAAGGGTAGCGAGGGTTCACAGCATCCACAGGCTTGTGCAGCATATGATGCAAGGCGAGCTGGACTCGGTGACTGCGAGGATTGCGAAGGCGCAAACTACACGAAGAGCATTGGGGCAAACTTCCCATGCCGAGTTCGTTGGATTCGGCAGTACTGGTATCGACTGCAACCTACAGGGCTAGTCGCTGCGCCTGTTTGGACTGCCGCAAGGAGCGGTGGGTAGCCGGCTGCCTCGGCCCCGTGCTGGATTAGAGGGGCGGCAGGGACTGCAAGCGCTTGCTACCAGCCAAATCGGGCCCGTACCGCATCCCTGCCCGAATCGAAGCTGAAGCTGTCGAGTAGCTCACTCTGGTCATCTGAGCTAATGTTTCGCAGCTGGCCAGCGAACTGCTTGACGATGGCTTCGCGGCCGCTGTCGAAGGAGGCGCAGCGTACGATAGCCACGATCTCCTGAGGGGAGGTGAAGCTCGTGTGCTTGGCAATGGCCTTTACGATATTCAGCTTGCCACTGTCAAAGGCCATCGTGGAAACG
>JAPKCG010000298.1 GCA_028823055.1 Sphingomonas bacterium | reverse complement strand
GTTCGCTTTCGCCTCGTTGAGCTGCGCCTGATAAGGGCGCGGATCGATCTGATACAGCGGCTCGCCTTTGCGGACGAGCGCGCCCTCCGTGAAATAGCGACGTCGGATGATGCCGTTCACCTGTGGGCGGACATCCGAGCGTTCGAAGGCGGACGTGCGGCCCGCCAGCTCGACGACATTGGCGGCGTTCGATGCCTTGACCACGACATAGCCGACGGTCGGCGGCCCCATGCCGGGCCCACCCTTTTCCTTGTCCGAATTCTCGCCGCCGCCGCACCCAGCAAGCAACAATCCACATGCTAAAGTGGAGATAATGGCGCGCCGGGATGAGAGCATGTTGGCTGCCACGATAGTCACCTGCCGTCGTTGATCCGACCGGGTCCGTTTAACCGCGGCCTCTGCTACACCGGATTGGAGAAAACCGTTCGGTTACCGACTGGTACGTCTCGTCATTGTGCGCTTGCGAACTGGCCATGCAACAAGTCGCGCGACAAATCCAGACCGATTGGTAGAGAATTACGTCATGGACGAACCGACGAACGATCAGGACAAGCGAGCTGCCGCTCTTGCGGCGGTTGGGGAAGTGCGTTCGGGGATGATCGTGGGGCTAGGGACCGGGACAACCGCGGCACACGCGATCGCGGCGCTTGGTCAGCGATGTCGCGACGGTTTGGCGATTCGCGCCGTGGCGACGTCGGACGCGACCGCGCGGCTCGCCATCGACCACGGGATCGACATCGTCGATTTCGCGGATGTCGCGCGGATCGACCTGACAATCGACGGCGCGGACGAGATCGACCCGGATTTGCGCGCGATCAAAGGGGCGGGCGGCGCGATGTTGCGCGAAAAAATCGTCGCGACCGCGAGTCGCCGGATGATCGTCATCGCCGATGGATCGAAACAAGTCGGCGCGCTCGGCGAGGCGCGGGTCCCCGTCGAAATCCTGCCATTTGGTCGCGAATCGGTCCTGGCAACGCTGGGAACCGAAGCCGTTCTGCGGATGAGCGGTGCCGCCCCCTATCGAACCGACAGCGGCAATCTGATCGCGGATTGCCGGTTCGACCTGAGCGATCCCGTCGCGCTCGCCCGACGGCTCGATGCTATTCCCGGCCTGCTGGGGCACGGCCTGTTTCTGACGGAAGTCGATGCCGCCTATATCGCCCATCGCGGCGTCGTTACGCGACTGGAACGGGAACGCACATCGCGGTAGGGCGCGCGTCGACCGGAAACCCTATGGCGCGCGACGCGTTCGACCAGAAAGCACGAGGCCCCCTATGACCGATACGACGATTAACGCCACTCCGACGGCGACCCCCGAACTGCACGAAGATGGTAGCCAGTCGCGGCTGACGATCGATACGATCCGAACATTGTCGATGGATGCCGTCCAGCGCGCAAATTCGGGTCACCCGGGCACGCCGATGGCGCTGGCGCCTGTCGGCTACACCCTGTGGAGCCAATTCCTGCGCTACGACCCCGCGCATGCCGACTGGCCCAACCGCGACCGTTTCGTGCTGTCGGTCGGCCATGCATCAATGTTGCTTTATTCGTTGATCCACCTCGCCGGGATCGAAGAAATCGATGCCGAGGGTAACAAGACCGGCAACGAGGCGGTCAGCCTGTCGGATATCGAGAACTTCCGTCAGCTTGGGTCGAAGACACCGGGCCACCCCGAATATCGCCATACGACCGGCGTCGAGACGACGACGGGGCCGCTGGGTCAGGGCTGTGGCAATTCGGTCGGGATGGCGATCGCCGAGCGCTGGCTCGCGGCGCGATACAATAAGGACGGCTTCACGCTGTTCGATCACGACGTCTACACGCTGTGCGGCGATGGCGACATGATGGAAGGCGTCAGCGCCGAAGCGGCGAGCATGGCCGGGCACCTGAAACTGTCGAACCTGTGCTGGATCTACGACAGCAATCACATCACGATCGAGGGCGGCACCTCGCTCGCCTTCGACGAAGATGTCGGCAAGCGGTTCGAGGCCTATGGCTGGAACGTCATCCATGTCGACGACGCCAACGATACCGCGGCGCTGGCCAAGGCGCTCGAAACGTTCAAGGCGACCGACGACAAGCCGACCTTCATCATCGTTCATTCGGTGATCGGTTACGGCAGTCCGCGCGCCGGCACCGCCAAGGCTCACGGCGAACCGTTGGGCGAAGAGAATATCAAGCTGACCAAGCAGGCCTATGGCTGGCCTGACGACAAGAATTTCTACGTCCCCGATGGCGTGGCAGCGCATTTCAAGGACATGATCGCTGGACGTGGCGGCAAGCTCCGCGACGAATGGGTCGAGATGGTCGGAAAATATCGCGACGCGCATCCCGATCTGGGTGCGGAACTCGACCTGATGCTCGCCGACAAGCTGCCCGAGGGCTGGGACGCGGAGATTCCTGTGTTCCCCGCCGACGCGAAGGGGCTCGCCAGCCGCGATTCGGGGGGCAAGGTTCTGAATGCGATCGTCGGCAAGGTGCCCTGGCTGATCGGCGGTTCGGCGGATCTCGCACCCTCGACCAAAACCGATATCAAGGATGCGGGTTCGTTCGAGCCGGGGAATTATGGCGGCGCGAATTTCCATTTCGGTATTCGCGAACATGCGATGGGGTCGATCGTCAACGGCATGACGCTGTCGCACCTCAAGGGCTATGGCAGCACCTTCTTCGTTTTCCTCGATTACATGCGGCCGCCGGTTCGGCTGTCGGCGCTGATGGAATTGGGCGCGGTCTGGGTATTCACGCATGATTCGATCGGCGTGGGGGAAGACGGTCCGACGCATCAACCGATCGAACAGATGGCGATGATGCGCGCGACGCCGGGTATCGACACTTTCCGTCCGGGCGACGCCAACGAGGTTGCCTATGCATGGCGCGCGGCGATGGAGAATGGAGGCACTCCGACAGTGCTCGTCCTGTCGCGTCAGGCATTGCCGACGCTCGATCGCGAGAAATATGCGAGTGCGAAAGGAGTGCTGAAGGGCGCTTACGTGCTCGCCGATTGCGAAGGAACGCCCGATGTCATCCTGATCGCAACAGGCAGCGAATTGTCGCTGGCAGTCGAGGCGCATGACAAGCTGACGAGCGGCGGGACCAAGGCGCGGGTCGTATCGATGCCGAGCTGGCATCGATACGAGCTTCAGTCCGATGCTTATAAGGAAAGCGTCCTGCCCGCCGCGGTCACCGCGCGTGTCGCGATCGAGATGGCGAGCGAAATGGGCTGGGATCGCTATGTCGGGATGAAGGGGCGCACGGTGACGATGTCGAGCTTCGGCGCGTCGGCACCGCTCGCCAAATTGCAGGATAAATATGGCTTTACCGCCGACAATGTCGTCGCGGTCGCCAAATCCACACTGGAGGAAAACTGATGGGTACGCTCAACGATCTGTCCGCTGCCGGCACCGCGGTATGGCTTGATTTCGTCGATCGCAAATTCCTCGCGGAGGATGGCCTGAAAAAGCTGGTCGATACCGATGCGGCGACGGGGGTGACGTCCAACCCGTCTATCTTCGAAAAGGCGATGGGGCATGGCGATGCCTATGACGCCGCGCTTGCCGATTTCGACCAGGCGAATCCCGATGCGCCGACAATGGCGCGATACGAGCATCTGGCAATTCAGGACATCCAGGCCGCTGCGGATACGCTGCGTCCCGTCTATGATCGGCTGAATGCGAAGGACGGGTATGTCAGCCTGGAAGTGTCGCCGTATCTCGCGAACGACACCGACGGCACGCGCGAGGAGGCGGCCAGGCTCTGGGCGGCAGTCGACCGCCCCAATCTGATGGTGAAGATTCCCGGCACGGAGGCGGGTGTGCCCGCCATCGCTGCGTCGATCGACGCGGGGATCAACGTCAACGTGACGCTGCTGTTTTCGATCGAGGCGTATAAGCAAGTCGCGATGGCCTATGTCGAGGGCCTCGAAAAGCGGGCAGCGCGCGGCGAAGCGATCGACCGGATCGCCAGCGTCGCGAGCTTTTTCGTCAGTCGAATCGACAGCAAGATCGACGACAGGATCACCGAACTGAAGAAGCAATCGGCTGACGAGGCCGATGCGCTTGCCGCGCTTGAGGGCAAGGTCGCGATCGCCAACGCGAAGATGGCGTATGACTGGTATCGCGATTTCGTCGCATCGGATCGCTGGCAGGCACTTGCCGCCAAGGGCGCGATGCCGCAGCGGTTGTTGTGGGCGTCGACGGGAACGAAGAACGCTGATTATTCCGACGTTCTTTATATCGACACGCTGATCGGCCCCGACACCGTCAACACGATGCCGCCCAAGACGATGGATGCGTTCCGCGATCACGG
>JAPKCG010000297.1 GCA_028823055.1 Sphingomonas bacterium | reverse complement strand
GACGGCAATAGGGGCAGTTGTAGTCGAAGAACTCGACAACGGTGACGTCATAGGCGGTGCCGGCCCGCTTGGGGGCTACGGGATCGTCGACGACTGCCTTGCGCGACAAATCAGGCTGCTGCTGCCCGACCGCAGGTGTCATCGGCACGGCGAAAGCAAGCGCGGCTAGAGCGCCGCGAAAGAGAAGGTTGCGGCGGTTCATCGGTGTTTCCTTGCCTTATCAATTCCATCGGCGAGCGCGGCGCGCGACAACTCTCCGAGCTGAAGCTGCACGATCGTGCCATTCGCGGCGACGAAGGCGGTTGCGGGATAGCCGGCGACTTCGAAGGCTCGGGAAAGCCTACGGTCGGGATCAAGCGCGACGTTGCCGGCACCGATGCCTTCGCGGGTAAGGAACTGGGTAACGGTCGCCGGCGCCTCACCCTGATCGGCGAGCAGAATCGGAACCTCTCCACGGCGCGACGCAGCAGCATCGAGCATCGGCAGCTCGCGCCGGCATGGGCCGCACCATGTCGCCCACAGATTGACCACGAAGGGACGACCCCGGAAACGATCAAGCGGGAGCGGAGCGCCGGATGGCGTCGTTAGGGCGAGATGATAGGGAAAGGGGCCGTAGGTCACGGGCGGGATCAGCGCCTGAAGCGTGAACCAGAGGCCGCCAGCTACGGCAAGCGCTGCCCAGCCTATCGCCAGAGCGCGCGTTCGGCCGAGCCGGAACGCCAGCGTTACCGCAGCGCCGGCGAGGCCGGCGACGGCCGAGAAGCCTCCCTGCCATATAGCTAGGATGGAAAGTGGAGCATCGGCGTAGCTCGCCCAATGCGTCGCGACATAGCCGATCCGGGCCGTCACCAGCCCGACGACAATAGCACTGGTCGCGACCATCGACACTCGCGGGAAGCGGAACCGTCCCGCCAGCGCCGTCAAACCGAGGAACACGGCGACGCACAGAACCGCCAATCCGCGATCGACCGCCATCATCAGCGGCCCGATGGCAATTGCGCTGCCCATCACAGAAACGCGCCTGCGCTCTTCCAGAGCATATAGGCTGCGACCACGAAGATCAGCATTGCGAAAACCGTGGTGAGCGTACTGCCCGTGCCCAGACGCTTAGCGATCCGCGTGCCGATCAACCCGCCGATAACTCCACCGCCGATGAAGGCGAAGGCGAGCGGCCAATCCACAAGCCCGGAGAACGCGTAGTTGGCAGCGGTCGTTAGCCCGAACGCGGTGACGGCGATCAGCGACGTGCCGACGGCGTTGAGGATCGGCATGCCCGTCGATCCAATCAGTCCGGGAACGATCAGGAAGCCACCACCGATGCCAAAGAAGCCTGAAAACAGTCCGGTGCCGAGGCCATAACCCAGCACCTTGGGCGCCTTCTCCCGGTTGCATTCTGCACCGGGATTACCAGCGTCACCCCGCCCGCGCAGCATCACAACGCCGACGACGATCATGACGAGCGCGAATAGAAAGAGGAGCTTGCCGCCATCGACGGCCTTGCCCGCGGTGGATCCGAGTAGCGCACCGATGACGCCGGCAGTCGCATACATGCCGCCGCACCGCCATTTTACGGTATGAGCCTTGGCATGACCGATCAGACCGGTCGCGGCATTGGCCGCCACGGCAAACGCGCTCGTACCGATGGCGAGGTGCGCGTCGGGAACGCGCACCAGATACACCATGAGCGGCACGGCGAGGATCGAGCCACCGCCACCGACGAGCCCGAGGGTGAATCCGACCAGGCTGCCGGACAAGGCGCCAAGCAGATACTGGATTGGTTCGAGGATCATGCCGCCTTGCCGATCTCGTGTGGAGCGGCCATCCACTCACGGCCTTTCAGCATGCCCTGCCAGTAGATCGGGGGCAGCATCCGCTCTTTCAGGAACCACGCGGTGCGCGTCGGACGCGTTCCGTCCAGCAGCCAGGATGGGAAGCTGGGCAGCAGCTTTCCGCCATAGCCGAACTCGGCGAGGACGATCTTACCGCGTTCGACCGTGAGCGGGCATGAGCCGTAACCATTATAATCGGCAACGGGGGGTCTGCCGTCGAGCGCGGCCAGCGCGTTGACTGCGACCACGGGCGCCTGGACGCGAGCAGCAGCGGCGGTCTTGGCGTTGCTGGTGCCAGCGGCATCGCCAAGGCCAAAGATGTTTTCAAATCGCTTGTGCCGCAGCGTAGTCTCGTCGACCTCGACGAAGCCGCTCGCAGCCGCAAGCGGGCTATTTGCGACGACCGCATGTGACACCTGAGGTGGCACGACATGGAGCATATCGAACTCACGTTCGATCCGCTCGGAGACGCCGTCCTGCTTGCGCTCGAACGTGGCGACGCGGCGATCGGCGTCGACCGCGACCAGGTTGGACTCAAGCCTGAGATCGATACCGTACTTCTCGACATATTCCATCAGCGCCGGGACGTAGGTCGGGACCCCGAACAGGGCTGCGCCGGCATTATGGAACTCGACGTCGATAGCTGGGAGAACGCCGCTATCCCGCCAGATGTCGCAGGAGAGATACATCGCTTTCTGCGGTGCGCCGGCGCACTTGATCGGCATGGGTGGCTGCGAGAACAGCGCCCGCCCCTGCCGCAATTCCTTGACGAGCTGGTAGGTGTAGGGTGCCAGATCGTAGCGATAGTTGGAGGTGACGCCGTTGCGGCCGAGAGCCTCAGGCAGCCCTTCGATCTTCTCCCACGCCAGGCGCAGCCCGGGCGCGACGACCAGAACGCGATAGGTCAATGTGTCACCGTCTTCGAGCTCGACCGTGTTACGGTCGGGGTCGATGGCAACGGCGGGCAACCGTACCCACTTAACGCCCTTTGGCATTATGTCGGATTCGGCCTTGCGCGTCTGTTCGGGAGTGAAGACGCCGGCCCCCACCATCGTCCAGCCGGGCTGGTAATAATGGTCGGTCGCCGGATCGACGACCGCGATCGTCACTTTGGCGTTGCGCTTCAGAATGCTGGAAGCGGTCGCGATGCCGGCGGCACCGCCCCCGATGATGACGATGTCGTAGGTCATTGATCAGCCCTTTCGGAACGGCGCTTCAGCGCAGGCGTGAGATCGGCAAGGTCGTACCCGGCTGCCTTTGCTTGGTCGACGATCGTCGCCGGGTCGGCGCGATCGGCCTCGGCCAACGCCCACAAGGTCGCCGCGCGCGTCCCGCTACGGCAGAAGCCGAGCGTCGGCTGTGGCAGCGTGGCTAGCGCCTCCTTCATGCGATCCGCATCGGCGTCAGTCGCCTTGCCCGGTACGATAGGGACATGGGCAAACGCGAGACCGTGGTCGCCTGCCATTCGGGCCATTTCTTCCGCGCTTGGCTGGCCCGCCTCCTCGCCGTCCGGGCGGCTTGAGATGATCGAGCGATATCCTGCCTTCGCGGCAGCGGCGAGGTCGTCTTGCGTCAGCTGGGGGGCGGCAGAGAAGGACGAGGTGATCTGCTTGAAAGCCATGTGATGTCTCCTGTCTGATCAGGCCGAACGGCGGGAAGTGAATGCAAAGCGGTGGACGGCAACGCCGAGGGCCATTGCAGCGATGAAGACCAGTGCCGGCAGAGGCTGGATCGCCAGTGCGGCAATGGCGGGACCTGGGCACAATCCGACGATGCCCCAGCCTATGCCGAACAAGGCCGCACCGCCGATGAGGCGCCGGTCGATCGGCGAGGTGGCGGGCGTGTGGAATTGTTCGGCCGCGATCGGGGTCGAGCGACGCCGCACGACGAACCAGGCTATCGCCATCGGCAGGATCGCGCCTGCCATGACGAACGCCAAGGTCGGGTCCCACGCGCCGGTGACATCGAGGAACGCGCGCACCCGCGCCGGATCGATCATTCCGGAGATGGCAAGGCCGGCGCCGAACAGCGTCCCGCTAGCGAGTGAAATGAGGTTCTGGCGCATCACAGTATCACCCCGGACAGACGCATGATCGTGACCGTGACGACGCCGGTCGCCATGAACGTGACGGTCGCGGCGATGGACCGGGGCGACAGGCGGGACAGGCCGCATACGCCGTGACCACTGGTGCACCCGGACCCAAGCCGCGTTCCGATACCGACGACCAGACCGGCGACGGCAATCAGCGAAAGCGATGCCGGAAAGCTGGCTTTCACGCCCAAACTGGCCGCAGCAATACCCGCGCCCAAGGGCAGACCCGCGGTAAAGAGCAGCGCGAGGGCCCATGGTGGACCTCCATCGGTAAGACCCAAAACTCTTGCGAACATGCCGCTGACACCGGCGATGCGCCCGTTGCCCAGCAGCATGATCGCCGCGGCGACACCGATCATCAGCCCGCCGATGAAGCCTTCGAGCGGCATGGCATGGGGAAAGCCTGGCATCACAGCGCATC
>JAPKCG010000296.1 GCA_028823055.1 Sphingomonas bacterium | reverse complement strand
AACGCTGGCCGGTTCGCTGCACTGCGGGCGCACTTACAGGAACGGGATTCACTCGCGTCCCGTCAGATGCAGGTCAGCTCAGCCAGCAGCGGCTCGTAGAGTTCGGTTCGACCCTGGCAGCAATCCTTGGCGAGAAAGACCATCACGCCGCGCAAGGAATCCAGGTTGGCGCGCTGAATTTGCTGTCGCCCGCGCTTTTCGGCGATGACGAGACCCGCCTTCACCATGACGGCGAGGTGCGTCGAAAATGTGCTCTGGCTCAGCCCAGATGCCTCGACCAATTCACCCGTGGAAAGCCCACCGGGCTCATGCCGGATCAACAGCCTGAAGGCCTCCAGTCGCGTAGGGTGCGCGAGCGCTGAAAGCAGAGCGAGGGCTTCTTCGGTGTTCATTCATCGTAATTTACCGATTGGATTGCGATCGTCAATATTGAATCGGAAATTCCCGATAAAAAGCCGGCCGGTGCCTCAGCTGTCGGCAGCCTCCGCCAGCGCCGAAGTGAGCAGCGCGGACACATCGCGTGCGGTTCGTGCAGCGCCCATCAGGGTCGCGGAGCCAGGCCCCGTCCAATCGCCGTATCCGGCCATCCAGAGGCGTTCCTCTTTGATCGAGCGATAGTCCTCAACGTGGACCCTGCCATCGGCCTCCACCACGTTCAGCGATTGCAGGTGGTCGAGCGCCGGCTTGAATCCGGTGCACCAGATCACCGCATCCACGGCTGTTTCCGATCCATCGGGCCAAACTACGCCTGTTGCCGTCATTCGGGTGAATGGCCGCACCGAGGAGAGGTCGCCGCGATCGCGCGCCGCTTTGACAGGAGGAACCATCACGATGTCGCCGACACCGCCGACAGGCTCTCCATCTGGCGGCCCTTTCATCCGAGCCACGGCCCTTTCGAAGAGTACCCGCCCGTCGACATCATCGGGAAGAAACAGTGGGTCATGTGTTGTAACCCAGGTCGCGCTGGCAATCGGAGCAATCTCCGCCATGATTTGCGCGCCGCTGTTGCCACCCCCGACAACCAGCACCGATTGCCCGGCATAGGCCTCCGGGCGGTTGTACAGCGCGGAGTGGACTTGCGTCCCCTCAAACAGATCGTGACCGGGATACTCAGGCACATAGGAGTGCGACCAAGTACCGGTCGCGCTGACAACGAAGCGAGCAAAATAGGGCCCATCCTCCGTCACAACCTCCAGATGAGCGCCGGACCGGCGGATGGTCTCTACGCGTACGGGCCTTTGGATGGGCAGCTTGTAGCGTTCCTCGTAGCGGCTCAGGTAATCGAGCACATCATCGCGGGTCGGATACCCCTTGTGTGAGGGCGGGGGCATCAGCCAACCGGGCAATGAACTGTATCCCGCTGGAGAAAACAGCCGCAGCGAATCCCAGCCATGCCGCCACGCGCCGCCAGGACCGGTTTCTGAATCGACGATCACGAAATCTGCCCCGGAACGGCGTAGATAATAGCCCAACGACAGCCCCATTTGCCCGCCGCCAACTATGACGATGTCGTGCGTTTTCATTCGGTCGCTCCCATTCCGAGGATCGAGGCAGTGCTGGAGAAAGCATTGGCGCCGCAGCAGCTTGCTTGAGCTCGCATAACTTTGAACGACGTGCATTCCTCTAAGGACCGCAATAGCACGGTGAATCCATATTTCCACGGTTTTTGGAAATATCGATTGACGAGCCTTCGGCGCGCCCATATTTCGATAATCCTAGAAGGATCGACGAATCATGAATGACCTCAACTCCCAGGTGTGGGCAGTCGATGCATTGAGCGCTTTGGCGCATGAAACGCGCTTGTCCGTGTTCCGCATGCTGATCCAGGCAGGGCCGGAAGGCCATGTCGCGGGCGCCATTGCCGAGCGCGCGGGCGTGCCGCAGTCGACGATGTCCCACCACTTGAGCACGCTTGAGCGCGCAGGCCTCGTTCAATCCGAACGGGAAAGCCGCCTCATCCGCTACCGCGCCAACTATGCCGGAATGCAGCGGCTGCTCACGTTCCTCATGCAGGATTGCTGCCAGGGGGCGCCGGAGATGTGCTCGGACCTGATCGCCAAGATTCGCTGCGATACATCAGCTTGAGGGTGCTCCATGTCCGACAGAACCTACAACGTCCTGTTCCTATGCACCGGTAACAGCGCGCGCTCCATCCTGGGCGAAGCGCTCATGAACCAGCTCGGTGGCGATCGCTTCGTGGCGTACAGCGCCGGCAGCCAGCCCAAGGGCAAGGTTCACCCGATGGCTCTTGCGGTTCTCGATGAAATGGGGATCGACAAGCGGGGCATGTATTCCAAGAGCTGGGACGAGTTCGCGAAGCCCGGCGCTCCTAAGTTCGATTTTATCTTCACCGTCTGTGACAACGCCGCCGGTGAGACATGCCCGGTGTGGATCGGACATCCGATCACGGCGCATTGGGGTATTGAGGACCCGGCCGCAGTTGAAGGCGAAGGCCAGCGCGAGGCGTTCCTGAAGGCGCTGCGCTATCTTCACAACCGCATCTCGCTGTTCCTCACCCTCCCGCACGACAGCATCGACAAGATGGCGATGCAGCAAAAACTTCTCGAAATCGGCCAAAGCGAAGGTGCGAGCCTCAAAGCTGGAGCAAACAGTATGACCACCGACATCATCATCTACCACAACCCGGAGTGCGGCACGTCGCGCAATGCCCTCGCGATGATCCGCAATGCCGGCATCGAGCCGCACGTCATTGAGTATCTGAAGACGCCGCCCTCGCGCGCATTGCTGGAAAGCCTGATCTCGCGTGCGGCTATGACCCCTCGCGCGCTGCTTCGCGAGAAAGGCACGCCTTATGCCGAACTGGGCCTGGGTAATGCCGACCTCACCGATGCCGAATTGATCGATGCGATGATGGAGCATCCGATCCTTATCAACCGGCCGCTGGTCGTCTCACCGCTCGGCGTTAAGCTATGCCGTCCGTCCGAAGAAGTGCTCGACCTCATTCCCGCTGCGCAGCAAGGCGCTTTCGCGAAGGAAGACGGCGAACAGGTGGTCGATGCGGCCGGCAATCGCGTAGCTGGCTGAGCGAGCAGGACCCATGACCATCGAGCCCAAGCCGGAACGTCTCTCGTTCCTTGATCGCTATCTGACCCTCTGGATATTCCTGGCCATGGCGCTGGGCGTAGGCTTGGGCTCCGTGTTCCCCGGCCTACCAAAGACAATCGACAGCCTGTCTTGGGGGTCGACAAACATCCCCATCGCAATCGGCCTGATCCTCATGATGTATCCGCCGCTTGCGCGGGTACGGTATGAGGAACTGCCTCATATCCTCGACGACAAGCGCATCCTTGTGATCTCGCTCATCCAGAACTGGCTTATCGGACCAGTCCTGATGTTCGCCCTCGCGGTCCTGTTCCTGCGCGACAAGCCGGAATACATGACCGGCCTGATCCTGATCGGTCTGGCGCGTTGCATCGCCATGGTTATCGTCTGGAACCAACTTGCGAAGGGCAACAACCAGTACGTTGCAGCGCTGGTCGCGTTCAACTCGATCTTCCAGATCTTGTTCTTCAGCGTCTACGCTTGGTTCTTCCTGGCTTTCCTGCCGCCGTTGTTCGGGCTCGAAGGTAGCGTGATCGACGTGAGTTTCTGGACGATTGCCCAAGCTGTCTTGATCTACCTTGGCATTCCGTTCCTCGCCGGCTTCGTGACCCGAAAGGTGCTGACGAAGGCCAAGGGCAACGAGTGGTATGAGCACACGTTCCTGCCGAAGATTGGGCCCGTGACGCTGGTCGCGCTGCTCTTCACGATCGTTGCTATGTTCAGCCTCAAGGGAAGCGAAATTCTCGCGCTGCCCGGTGATGCCCTGCGCGTGGCGGTCCCGTTGACGATCTATTTCGTCGTCCAGTTCACGATCGCGTTCTTCATGGGGAAGCTCGTCGAGAGCGATTACCCGCGCACGACGGCCGTTGCCTTCACAGCGGCAGGCAACAACTTCGAACTCGCCATCGCGGTTGCCATTGCGGCTTTCGGGCTTTCGTCGCCGGTTGCGTTCGCTGCAGTGATTGGGCCGCTGGTCGAGGTGCCGGTCCTGATCCTGCTGGTCAATGTTGCCTTCTGGTTTGGACGGCGCTGGTTCCCTGACACTGTGCCACAGCGGGCGCGCGCGTCCACCTGAGCCTGAGTTCGCGAACTGTTGTCTGCGCCGAGATCTCTCAACGATAGCCCTCTCGGCACAGACACAGCAGTTGCGCCTGCTCGACATCACTTCGCCAACGGCAGCTTTCTTCGTTTTTCAAACCAGAACCGGTCGGACAGCAAGCGGCCCATCGCGGTCATTTACATGCGAGATACCCATTCAAGCTGCTGGTCGCAGGCAGGCTGTTG
>JAPKCG010000295.1 GCA_028823055.1 Sphingomonas bacterium | reverse complement strand
GTCAAACCCGGCGACATGGTCGCCACGGGGCAGCGGATCGGGCTGATCCGGTTTGGCAGCCGCGTCGATGTCTTTCTGCCCGACGACTGTGCGCCACAGGTCACGCTGGGCCAGCGCAGCATTGCCGGCGAAACCGTCATCGGGCGAGTCGGGGGCAAGCCCATCACGGGGATTTCGCAATGAACGGCAGCGATCACCCCGATGACGATTATCACGTCGACCGCCGTCCGGGGTTACGTCGACTTCGCAATGGCCTGCCCCTGCGCGCAGTCGCTCCCAACGCGGTCACCGCATTGGCGCTTTGTTCGGGGCTCAGCGGCGTCCGATTCGGAATTGCCGGTGAATGGCAAAGCGCGGTTACGATGATCCTGGTTGCCGGCGTGCTTGACGGCCTCGATGGCCGCGTCGCGCGAATGCTTCATGGCGAAAGCAGGTTCGGCGCGGAGCTTGATTCGCTCTCCGACGCCATCTCCTTCGGTGTCGCGCCCGCGCTGATCGTCTATTTGTGGAGCCTCGCGGCTTTACCCCGGATCGGCTGGATATGCAGCCTGATGCTTGCTGTGTTCTGCGCACTTCGCCTCGCGCGATTCAACGCCCAGATCGATACGACCGAGCAGCCGCACAAATCCGCCGGGTTTCTGACCGGTGTTCCCGCTCCGGCGGGTGCGGGTCTGGCGATGTTGCCGATGTTTCTGTGGTTTTCGACCGATCAGACGATTTTTGCCTCACCCTATCTCGTTGCGCCATGGGTCGCATTTGTCGCAATACTAATGGTGTCGAGCGTCGCAACATTCTCGTGGACGTCTTTGAAATTGCGCCCCAATGTCCGGTTCGAAGCAATCGCCGCCGTCGTTCTGCTAGGAGCAGCCCTTGTGTCGGCACCGTGGCAGACGCTGTCCGCCATCTGCATCATATATGTAGCATTGATGCCAATAAGCATCATGAGCTACGCAAAATTCAGGCGGCAGCGCGAAGTCGGTCGATCGAGGCCGGAATAGGTTCCGACGCCCAGCGGCGTACCGCAATCCTACGTTCGGCGATACGCAAATGACCAAGCGGCGTGAATGGCTGTTCGACGTTGCCAGCGGCAAGCCGGACGATACGACGCCATTGCGGCGCTACGGCCGCGGCAATGATTGCGACAGAGGCGGTCATCGCACCCGAAAATACCAACAAGCTAACCAGCGCCATCATCGTTTTTTCCTCCTGGGCGACCCTGGGCCGCCTGTGGATAACTTTGGAAACCATCGATTCCTCAATCGGTTCCCCTGCCATATTCTTATCAAAGCGATTTTTGCGTTTCGCCAAAGATTGTATCGGCCTTGCGCTCAATAGTCTTGATATAATCGCGTTATGTTCTCATGATGTTCCTTCGTCAATCCCTTGCAGAAATTTTCGCTGTCGGCTAAGCGCGCCCCTTCAACCCCGCATGGGAGGCATCATAGCCCGGTGCGCCGTCTCGCTAGAGACAGCGTCATCCGCTTCCCAGAGGCTCAACCGGAAGGAATTATCCTATGGCGGCACCTGTCGTCACCATGCAGCAGCTCATCGAGACTGGTGCGCACTTCGGCCACCAGACGCATCGCTGGAATCCGAAGATGAAACCGTACATCTTTGGCGACCGTAACGGCGTCCACATCATCGATCTGTCGCAGACAGTGCCGCTGTTCGCGCGCGCGCTTGAATTCGTCAGCTCAGCCGTCGCCGGTGGTGGCAAGGTGTTGTTCGTCGGCACGAAGCGCCAGGCGCAGGATGCGGTTGCCGATGCAGCGCGCCGGTCGGGCCAGCATTTCGTGAACCATCGCTGGTTGGGTGGCATGCTCACCAACTGGAAGACGATTTCGAACTCGATCAAGCGCCTCAAGAGCCTTGAGGAGCAGCTGTCGGGGGACACCGTCGGTCTGACCAAGAAGGAGGTCCTTCAGCTGACGCGTGAGCGCGACAAGCTCGAACTCTCGCTTGGCGGCATCCGCGACATGGGCGGCATTCCCGAAGTCATGTTCGTGATCGACGCGAACAAGGAAGAGTTGGCGATCAAGGAAGCGAATACGCTTGGTATTCCCGTCGTCGCGATCCTCGATTCGAACGTCTCGCCCGACGGCATTGCGTTCCCGGTTCCTGCAAATGACGACGCCAGCCGTGCGATCCGTCTGTATTGCGAAGCGATCGCGATCGCCGCGACGCGTGGTGGTCAGGAACAGCAGGCCCGTTCGGGCCGTGACATCGGCGCGATGGAAACCCCGCCGAGCGAAGCCGCGTTGAGCAATGAGCCGACGATTGTCGAGACTCCGGCTGAAACGCCTGCCGAAGCAAAGAGCGAAGCCGTCGAGGCGGAACGCCAGATCGACGCTTAATTCGTCATCGAACTTTCATGCGGGCGGGGCAGGGGCGTAACGCACCGGCCTCGCCCGTATCCATATTAGAGCTGAAAAGGATTTAGACATGGCCGATATCACGGCAGCGATGGTCAAGGACCTGCGCGAGAAGAGCGGCGCGGGCATGATGGATTGCAAGAAGGCGCTGAACGAAAATGGCGGCGATATGGATGCCGCGATGGACTGGCTGCGGACCAAGGGCCTCGCCGCCGCCGCGAAGAAATCGAGCCGAACCGCTGCCGAGGGTCTGGTCGGCGTCGTGACCAGCGGCACCATGGGTGCCGCGGTCGAGGTCAACTCCGAAACCGATTTCGTCGCCAAAAACGACCAGTTCCAGGATTTCGTTCGCGAAGCGACTCAGGTCGCGCTGGATCAGGGCGAGTCGATCGACACGATCAAGGCCGCCAAGCTGCCATCGGGCAAGACGGTCGAGGAAGCGCTGACCAACAACATCGCGACCATCGGTGAAAACCAGTCGTTGCGGCGCGCGCGCAAGCTCGAAGTGTCGAAGGGCGCGGTCGTCAGCTATGTCCACAACCAGGCATCACCGGGTCTCGGCAAGATCGGCGTGCTCGTCGCGCTCGAAAGCGAAGCCGGTGACGACGTGCTTCAGGCGCTCGGCAAGAACATCGCGATGCATATCGCTGCGGCTTTCCCGCTGGCGCTCAACGAAGACGATCTCGACGATGACGTCATCGAGCGTGAACGTGGCATCGCGCAGGAAAAGGCCGCGGAATCCGGCAAGCCTGCCGATATCGTCGCCAAGATGGTCGACGGTGCGATCGCAAAATATCGCAAGGAACATGCGCTCGTCAGCCAGTTGTTCGTGATGGACGGCAAGACCAAGATCAGCGACGTCGTCGCAAAGGCTGGCAAGGACGCCGGTGCCGAAATCAAGCTGGTCGACTATGTCCGCTTCCAGCTCGGTGAAGGCATCGAAAAGGAAACGAGCGACTTCGCCGCCGAAGTTGCCGCCGCATCGGGCGTTGCGCAGAAATAAGCCGCGTAGACCGGCACATAGCTGGTCCTTGCCACAAATTCTGAAGGGGCTTCGGCGATATGCCGGAGCCCCTTTTTTTTGATATCGTGAAGTCGCGCCGCGGGTTTGGTCCCGTTGCGGATGGCCCGGATACATGCGGGTGTCGACGCTTTGCCATGATGACGGTAGCCCTTACAGCTTGCCCCCGATACCTGCCCCGCCTAAGGTCTGCGCCGCCCTCATCCCCCCGTAATTCGAGATTGCATGACCAGCCCCCGATTCAAACGCATCTTGCTGAAATTGTCGGGAGAAGTCCTGATGGGCGAGGGCGGTCTCGCCATCGATCCTGAGATCACCGCGCGCGTCGCCGAAGAGATCGCCGATGTCCGCAAGCAGGGTTATGAACTTTGCGTCGTCGTGGGCGGCGGCAATATCTTTCGGGGACTTTCCGCAGCGGCCAAGGGCATCGAACGCGCGACCGCCGATTATATGGGCATGCTTGCGACCGTGATGAACGCGCTTGCGGTCCAGAACGCGCTCGAACAAATCGGTGTCGATACACGCGTCCAGTCAGCGATTCCGATGGCGAGCGTGTGCGAACCCTTCATTCGCCGCCGCGCCGAACGCCATCTCGAAAAGGGCCGCGTCGTGATCTTTGCCGCCGGTGTCGGTAGCCCGTTTTTCACGACGGATTCCGGTGCCGCGTTGCGCGCCGCCGAGATGAAATGCGACGCGCTGTTCAAAGGCACCAGCGTTGATGGTGTCTATGATGCCGATCCCAAGAAGGTCGCGACAGCGAAGCGTTATGAAACAGTGACTTATGATGAAGTTCTGTCAAAGAACCTCAAGGTTATGGACGCAAGCGCCGTAGCGCTGTGTCGCGACAATGACATTCCGATCGTCGTCTTCAACATCCGCGACCACGGCAATCTTGCCGCCGTGCTGCGCGGCGAAGGTATCTCGACGGTCGTCACAACTGCGAATTTAGGAGACT
>JAPKCG010000294.1 GCA_028823055.1 Sphingomonas bacterium | reverse complement strand
GTCTATGGCACCGAGGGCTTTCGCACCTTCTTTCGCCAGATGACCCCGCTTGCCGAGATCGCAGGGCTGAAAATCGGCAGCCGCCCCGCCAGCCGCAAGAAATCCGACGCGATCGAGGATCTGCGCGCGATTCCCTGGGTCTTCAGCTGGGCACAGGCGCGCACGATGCTGCCGGGCTGGTATGGCGTCGGTCAGGCGATCGCTGCCTATGAAGACAAGGCGCGCCTGATCGACATGGCACAGGGTTGGCCGTTCTTCGCCGCCGCGCTCGCCAATATGGAAATGGTGCTCGCCAAATCGGATATCGGCATCGCCGAACGCTATGCCGAACTGGTCGAGGACCCGGCACTGCGCAATCCGATCTTCAACCGCATCCGTGACGCCTGGCACCAGACCCGCGATGGTGTGCTTGAGGTCACGCAGCAGTCGCGATTGCTCGAAAAACATCCCGCACTCGATGCGTCGATCCGGTTGCGCTTGCCCTATATCGAGCCGCTCAACATGCTGCAGATCGAACTGATGAAACGCCACCGCGCGGGCGAAGACGATGCGCGGATCGGTGAGGGCATCCTGCTGTCGATCAACGCGATCGCGACCGCGCTGCGCAATTCCGGGTAAGACCCGCCGCTCCGCTCCCGAGCGGAAAAATAGGTTCAGCCGTCGCTGGCGCGTTCGATATCCGCGCCCACTGCCTGTAGTTTTTCCTCGAGCCGCTCATAGCCGCGGTCGAGATGGTAGACGCGCGCGACCTTCGTCTCGCCCTCGGCGATCAGACCCGCCAGGATCAGGCTCATCGACGCGCGCAGATCGGTTGCCATGACGGGGGCACCGATCAGCCGGTCGACCCCCTTGACGATCGCGGTCCGCCCGCTGACCTGAATATCCGCACCCATTCGCGCAAGTTCGGGCACGTGCATATAGCGGTTTTCGAAGATCGTCTCGGTCAGCACGCTCGCGCCATCGGCCTTGCAGAGCATGGCCATGAATTGCGCCTGCATGTCCGTCGCGAAGCCCGGGAAGGGCGCGGTCGACAATGTCAGCGGCTTGAGCGGTGCATCTGCGGTGACCTTTACCCCGCCTTTATATTCCTCGACCGTCACGCCGGCGTCGACCAGCGCGTCCAACGTCGCGCGCATGTCGGCGGCATCGGCACCCATAAGGTCGAGGCTGCCACCGGTGATCGCGGCGGCGCAGGCATAGCTGCCTGCCTCGATCCGGTCGGGCATCACCGCATAGGTCGCGCCGTGGAGCCGGTCGCGTCCCTCGATCGTCAGCGTTTCGGTGCCGATTCCGTCGATCGACGCGCCCATCGCGACGAGACAGCGACACAGATCGACGATTTCGGGCTCGCGCGCCGCATTCTCGATGATGCTGGTGCCTTTGGCGAGCACCGCCGCCATCACGACATTTTCGGTCGCGCCGACCGACACGATCGGAAAGCGATAACGCCCGCCCGCTAGCCGCCCGCCTGGCGCGATCGCCTTGACATACCCCGCCGCCATTTCGAGCTCGGCCCCGATCGCCTCCAATGCCCGTAAGTGCAGGTCGATCGGGCGGTTGCCGATCGCACAGCCGCCGGGCAGCGATACGGTCGCCTCCCCTGCGCGCGCCAGCACCGGGCCGAGCACCAGTATCGACGCACGCATCTTGCGCACGATGTCATAGGGTGCCTCCGTCGAGGTCAGCCGCCCGGTGCGGATCGTCATGACCCGACCGAAATCCTCGGGCCGCGTTCCCTCGATCGCGGTCGATGCGCCGAGTTGGTTGAGCAGATGGCCGAACCCGTCGACATCGGCGAGCCGC
This sequence comes from Sphingomonas bacterium, assembly GCA_028823055.1. Taxonomy (GTDB): domain Bacteria; phylum Pseudomonadota; class Alphaproteobacteria; order Sphingomonadales; family Sphingomonadaceae; genus Sphingomonas. Next base: position 2,551 of record JAPKCG010000294.1, on the reverse strand, counting down.
GGCAGGTTGCGCAGCGTCAGCGGTTCGTCGGTCAGCAGCGCACACGGCATCAGCGTGAGGGCGGCGTTCTTTGCACCCGAAATCGGCAGGCGTCCGGCAAGGCGGCGTCCGCCGCGGATCAGAATATGGTCCATAGGCGATGGGTCTAACGGTGCGGCGCGTTCGTGCAAGGGGGCGGCGGCATGAAGGCCGGATTGATCGATTTTAATGCGCTCGGCGATGCCGCCTGCTCTGACGTGAGACGAGTAATGGGGGTTTACGGTTGCCGGACGGATGTCTCGCCGAACGACTTGGCGAACTTGTAGAACTGACGCCAGCCGAGCGAAGCGCTCTGGCTGAGCTGGAAGGTCGTGAACGCGCGATTCGTCGCGGGGCCGCGCTGGTGCGGGAGAATGAGCGGTTAGGCGAATTGTTCGTCCTGCGACGCGGAATGGTCATGAGCTACGTCCTGCTGGACGATGGCAGTCGGCAGATATTGCGCTTCTATTTCCCCGGCGACATCCTTGCCTCGTCCACACTCGCTTATCGCAAGTCGCCTGAAAGCATCGTCGCGTTGACCGATAGCAGCGTCAGCCCGTTCGACCGGTCGGCGTGCGCCAGGATCGCGATCGACCATCCGCGGATCATGGCGCTGTTCGCGGTGCTCAACCAGATCGCGCACGTCACGCTGACCGATCGTCTGGCGGCGCTGGGGCGCACCAGTGCGAAGGCACGGATCGCGGCGTTGCTGCTCGAAATCCGTAACGGGATGCGTCAGGGCGATCGTGCGATCCAGTTGTCCTTCCCGCTCGTCCTGACGCAAGAAGAGATCGGGGATGCGACCGGACTGACCGCCGTCCACGTCAACCGGATGCTCCGCCAGCTTGAGGAGGAGGGCAAGATCACGCGACAGGGCGGAACGATCACGCTGGTCGACGAGGATCGATTGTGTCGGGCGGCGAATTATATCGATCGCCGCGAAGGGCTCGATCTTAGCTGGTTGCCGCCGGGACGTTAGCCCCGGTCACCTGATCCCGGTCACGCCTTTTCGAGCGTGCATTGCAGCGGGTGCTGATGCTGACGCGCGAAATCGATGACCTGTCCCACCTTCGTCTCGGCGACTTCATAGCTGAAGATGCCGCACACGCCGACGCCCTTTTGATGGACGTGGAGCATCACGCGCGTCGCGGCCTCCATATCCATGCGGAAAAATCGCTGCAGGCACAGGACGACGAATTCCATCGGGGTGTAATCGTCGTTGAGCATCAGGACGCGGTAGGGCGTCGGTTTTTTGGTGCGCGTCCGCGTCTTGGTGGCGAGGCCGGTGCCGGTGTCGCCACCGGTTCCTTCATCGCCGCCCTCGTCGGGCCGGTCGGGCATCATGGTCGGTTGGATGGTCATGGCGTCTGCAAAAATATGGCACATCATGGAGCAAGGGCAAGGGCCGGGGGCGTGTTAATTCTCCCGCCCCTGTGATCGGGGCAAAGATCGGACGCCAAAAGGGGCGGCCCGCAGCGTCGCGAACCGCCCCTTTGTGTCACCGCCCAAAGCGGGCGGGAAAGGTGCCGTTATGCCGAAACCTTGATCTTTTCCGCGGCCATCGACACGCGGTTCGAGATCGGCTGTGCGACTTCACCGGCGAGCTTCAGCATCGTTTCGGTCGACTTCGAGCTTTGCGCGACCATCGCGTCGAACGACGAGCGGAAGAAGTCGCTCTGCAGCTTCATGAATTCGGTCGGCGACTTGATCGACGCCATCTGCTTGGCGGTCGCGGTCGCTTCCTCGAACGCCTTCTTGGCATAGGCGGCCGCGTCCTGGCCCATCGATTCGATGCCCTTGGCAGCGATCTTCGACGATTCGACGATCGCCTCGACATTGCCCTTCGAGAATTCGTTCATCTCGCCGAACATCTGCTGGCTCTTTTCCATCGCCGCCTTGGTGCGGGTGTTGGCGTCGGCGATCATCGTCTTGGCTTTGTCGGTCGTGGTCATGGTGGTTTCCTTATGAGCTGTTGCCGCCTTGGCGGCGATTTTGGTCGGGGTTACGGTTTTCTTCGCTGCCGGCTTGCGCCTGACGGCCGATTTCACAGGTTTTGCCGGAGCAGGGGCCGGCACAGGCTCGGCCTTGGCAACCGGCTTTGCCGGAGCGGTTTTGGCCGGTGCAGCTGTGGCCGGTGCAGGCGACGCTGCACGTGCCTTCACCGGTGCGGCCGGCGCGGGCTTCGCCTCGGCGGATGCTTTCGTCGCGACGGGCGCAGGCTTGGCCGCGGCAACCGGGAGCACGACGTCGGGCTTGGGCGCGTCGGCGGGGACAGCGGTTTTCACGGTCGGGGTGGCGTCAGCCATCGGTACACTCTCCAGCTTCATGCTGCGATGCACAATAGCGTTGTTATCAAAGCGTTTCAAGCATTTTGTTGCAGTGCAACAGAATGTCGCGAAACGTCAGATCATGGCGCGCGAACATAGTCCCCGGGAGCGTCGGCGATCGCGTCGAGTGCGCCCTTGCCAGGCACGCGTGCCTTCTCCGCGGGCACGGTCCTGTCGTCGCGCTCGCGCAGCCAATCGACCCAGTC
>JAPKCG010000293.1 GCA_028823055.1 Sphingomonas bacterium | reverse complement strand
GCAAACGCGGTTGGCCAAGCTGGCCATTTACAGGTGACCGTGAAATTTCATGGCGGCTTCGGTGCGGCTGCGGACATGGAGCTTGATATAGATGTTCTTGAGGTGCTGGCGGACGGTCTCGACGGTGATGTCGAGTTGGTCGGCGATCTCCTTGTTGATGAGGCCCTGCGAGACGAGGCACACCACTTCCTCTTCGCGCTGGGTCAGGTTTTCGGGCGCTTCGCGTGAGGATTTGTGGCGACCGAACGACTGGACGACAAGGCGGGCGACATGGCTGGTCATGGGTGCCCCGCCGGTATTCACCTCCTCGATGGAGCGCAGGAGATCGACCGGGGCTGTGCGCTTGAGCAGAAAGCCGCTGGCCCCATTTTCCAGCGCACGGAAGATCAAGTCGCTGTCGTCATAAACGGTGAACATGATGATGTTTACTCTGGGCAGGAGCTGCTTCAATCGTGCCACGCACTCGACCCCGGACATGCCGGGGAGATTGATGTCCATCAGCACAACATCGGTCAGGTTCCCTGGCAGGTTGGCCAAGGCGCTCTCGGCGTCGGGCCAGGCACCCGAGCAGCGGAAACCTGGAGCCTTGTCGATGATCCGGGAGTATTGCTGCCGGAGCGGGGCGTTGTCTTCAATCAGGGCGACAGAAATCATGGTGGCTGGCAAAGGCTCGGTTCCGTTGACACGGGGAAGGAAAAGACGACGCTCGTGCCTTCGCCCAGCTTGCTCTCGACACGGCAGGTGCCGCCGCAGTGATCGAGGCGGCGGCGCATGTTGGCGAGGCCGTTGCCGGTATCAGCGTTTGCCGGGTCGAAGCCGCGACCGTCGTCTTCGATGTCGATCCGGAGAACGGAGTGCGAGACAGCGAGGCGGAGACTGACTTTGGCGGCACCGGCATGGCGGATGGTGTTGTTGAGGGCTTCGCGGGCGGCGAGGAGAATGTTGTGCCGCACTTCCGAGCGGAGCGCGATGCCGGGCAGTTCGCCGGGCACGTCGAGGCGCAGGCGGACGGGCGAGGCGGCGCAGAATTCCGCAGCAAATCGCATCAGGTAGCGGGCGAGGCTTTCCAGCGTGTCGTGGGCGGGATTGACGGCCCATACGATGCGATCAAGCGACTGCACGAGATCTCCCGCAGTGGCGGAGATGGCGTCAAAATGTTTGGTAACGGTCTCTGGCTTGTCGCAATCGGTGCGCCCGGTGGCGCTGTGGATTGTGATCTGCGTGAGGTTCGCGCCGAGAGTGTCGTGGATATCGCGCGCGATGCGCGAGCGCTCGCTTTCGATCGCGAAAGCCTGCTCGACCCGGCGCAGACGGCGCTTCATCCTCCGTTGGACTAAGATCCGCGACACCCCGGCCACCAGCCCTGCCCCGGCAATTAGCCCCGCCACGGCGGACCAGGGGCTTCGCCACCACGGAGTGGGCACGAGGAGTGCAATCGAGGCTCCGGGTTCGCTCCACGGCCCGCCCTCGCGGCTGGCGGCGACGCGGAAGCGATATTCGCCCGGCGGCAGATGCCGGTAGCTCACGACGCGGTCGGCGGACGCTTCGCTCCATGCCGTGTCTAGCCCCTCCAACCGCCAGCGGAAACGAACACGCTGCGGCGCGGTGTGGCTGGGCGCGGTGAAACGGATTTCCACGCGACCAGCTCCCGCTTCAGCGACAACCGGCCCGGTACCGGGCACGCGAGGTGCCGCCTCGCCGACCGCAACCGATTCGATGATTATCGGTGCCGACGGCAGCGGCGCGAAGCGTGCGGGATCGATCACCGCCAGACCAGCCGATGTGCCGAAGCAGAGGCGCCCGTCCCGGCGGCGCAGGCCGGTCGTGCATTCGAGGCTCGGCAGACCGTCGGCGGTATCGAGCGCCAGCACTTCCAGCAAACGGGCCCGGCCGGCGGCCACGTCGTCAAGCGACGACCGGGCGACGCGCAGGACACCGCGGTTGGTGCCCAACCACAAATGCCCAACCCCATCGTCGAGGATTTGTGAGACGACCGAGTTGGGCAGCCCGTTGGCGCTGGTGAAAGTATCGATCGTTCCCCCCCGCCAGCGGCAGAGGCCATCGTTCGTGCCGGCCCACACCGTACCGCCATCGTCGAGTTGCAGCGTGCGGATGAATGCGCTCGGCAGCCCGTCGGCGGGCGTCCAGCGCCGCAGATTGCCGCTGCCCGCCCAGCGTGCAACACCATCGCCTCTGGTCCCAATCCACAATGCGCCGGAATCGTCGAGCATCAAGGCGGTGATCTCCCGGTTCGCCAGTGCTTCCAGTCCGGCGGGTATCGCCGCTTCGCCATCGCGAAAGTGGAAGACACCCTGCTGCGTGCCAACCCACAATCCTCCGGCACCGTCGGCGGCGAACGCCCCGATGGCGTGCCCGGGATTGCCGCCGAAAGTCGAAACGAACTCGATGCCGTCGCCCGTCAGCCGGGCCAACCCGCTGAAAGCGGTGCTGATCCACAGCCCGCCACCATCCGCCACGGCGGCGGGCACGAGGGCGGCGATGGTTTCGTTCTCGAGGACATAGCTTGGTGAGACCGGCTCGACGCGTCCGTCATGCCACCGGTTGAGGCCGCCGCCGTTGGTCCCGATCCAGACGGCACCGTCGGCATCCTCGGCCAGCGCTATGACTGCCCGGTGGGAGAGGCCATCACCCGGTGTCAGGGCATCGACGCGCCGGGGTGAGAGGCGAGCCAGCCCGCCGCCGGTGGTGCCTGCCCATAAGTTGCCCTCGGCGTCCTCGCAGAGCGCGGGTGTGCCGTTGGAAGGCAGCCCGTCCTCGGTGGTGATCGAGAGAATCGCCCCGTCACGCAGGCGGAGCAAGCCGCTGGCCGAAGTGCCCAGCCAGACATCGCCGCAAAGCGCCGGGAGGATTTCCCAGACGGTTGACGTCAGAGCGGCGGTTTCCGCAAAAGCCATCGCTTCCCCATCGGCGAACCGGCCAACGTAGCGGTTCGCTCCGCCGAACCAGACTTCACCGTCCTGGCCGGCGGCCAGCGCGACGAGCGAGGAGAAGAGGGACCGCTCGAGCGTCGGATCGATTTTGGTGATCTTCCCGTCAGCGATGTGACACAGTCCGTCACCGAGTGGGTAGAACCACGCACCGGCCTGTGTGCGGTTGCAGGCTACATCGGGGATTTGCTGCCCGCCCATGTGCCGGACGACCGCATCTCCCCGGCACTCGAAGAGGCCGTCGAGCGTCGCGGCCCAGACCGTGCCGTCTGCGTCGGCGGCCAGCGAAACAACAATGCGTGCCTCGGCGGACGCGCCGGTCGCAACCGGGCGAAACCGCCGGCCGTCCCACCGCGCGAGCCCGCCGCCGAGCGTGCCGACCCACAGCCCGCCGAGCGCGTCGTTGCACAGAGCGCCGACACTCAGGCTCGGCAGCCCGTCGTTTTCGCCGTAGGCGGTGAAATGCACGCCGTCGAAGCGGGCGAGGCCGTTGCTGGTGCCGACCCAGAGCCATGCGTCTCGTGTCTGGGAGAGGGCGGTGACCGTGTTTGACGGCAATCCGTGCGTGGTGTTCCACGTCGAGATGACATACTCGCGCCCAGCCGCCCGTGGCGGATCGGGCGCTTCGCCCGCAGGAGCCGTCAAGCCCCAGGGCGAATAGCGGAGACTGTTGTCAAGGTCATAGGGCAGGCCCGGATTGGTCGAGGCCACCGCAGACAACGGCGTGCGACCCGATGACGATGCCACCAAGTGCCACTCACCGGGCTCGAGCGCCACCTCGATACGGTAGTCGACCGGCAGGCGGTCAATGAATTTTCCCTGGCGGTCGCGACTCCACACGATGCTGTCGATACGGGCAGGCGCGGGCAGCTCAAGTTCGACCCAACCATCGCGCACGGTGTCGCAGATCCAGCTTCGCGCGTTGCCGTAGAGGCCGTCATTCACATGCTTGAGCGCGTGGATGCGGTAGTCGTCGAGCGTTCCGGAGGCCCGCGTCCGCGTGCCCTCCTCCGCCAGCGCGAGGTTTTCCCCGGGGGCATCGGGGCCGTAGATTTCGAATTCGTCGAGACACGGCTCGACGAGGCGGGCCGTACGGAGGATTGTCATGCGCACGAACCGAGCCTCGACTGGGGGGAATTCCTCCACGTTGCGCCGGGGATGCACCGCCGGAGGCAGACGCGGAGACTCCTCCGCGCCCGAAGGCAAGCAAAACGCCAGTGCGGCAGCCGACAGCAGCAAAAGCCGGAATCCCGAGGTCATACGCCGCACTCTGGCGCTGAATCGCCCGCGATGCTAGCCGCAAGGCATACCCCGAACGGGGGATAGACTGCGGAGCGGTCTATCCTCAAGCTGAATTATCTCTTGCCTGCAAAACATATAAAAATTGCAATGAAACGATTACTCATCCTCACGTTGGTCGCGTCCTTGATG
>JAPKCG010000292.1 GCA_028823055.1 Sphingomonas bacterium | reverse complement strand
GCGGTGCTGGTGCTGCTTTATCGCCGGTTCCTGCCACCGTTCGTCAATCTGGGGTCGCTGTTCCTCGCGCCGCTGGGGGCGTGCATCGCGCTGTGGATGACGGGGATGGCGGTATCGTTGCCCGTCTATATCGGTCTGCTCATGCTGCTCGGCATCGTCGCCAAGAATTCGATCCTGCTCGTCGATTTCGCGCTTGAAGAGATGGCGCATAACGTGCCCAAATTCGACGCGATCCTCGATGCCGGGCACAAGCGCGCGCAGCCGATCGTGATGACGACGGTCGCGATGGTCGCGGGCATGATCCCGACCGCGATGTCGATTACCGGCGACGGATCGTTCCGTGCGCCGATGAGCGTCACCGTGATCGGCGGGCTGATCCTGTCGACCGTGCTGACGCTGTTGATCGTACCGTCGAGCTTCAGCCTTGCGGTCGGGGTCGAGCGCGCGATCGGGTCGCGGATCGGGCGTCGCCTGATCACCTATCGCCCGGGTGACGATGGCAGCGACGTCATCGGCATCGACGGGCCACAGCGCCCGTCGCTGGGGCCGGTCGCACCGCGACTGCCGGGGCGTGAGGGCGATGAGGGGGCGCAGCCTGCGGAATGATCGCGCGTCGGACAGGCAAATGAACATTTGCCGAGCTGGACTATTGTCGTCGCGATGATGCCGTTTGCCAGCGCCCGTCCCGCCCAGGAGGCGGCGCCCGCTGCGCTGGTTCGGATGCGGCTGATCGCGACGGCGTTGCTGATCGCGATGGCGGCATTGTTTCTGGTGAGCCGACAGTTCGCGCATCAGGGGCCAGCCTATTGGGGCTTCGTTCAGGCGTTCAGCGAGGCGGCGATGGTCGGCGGGCTGGCCGACTGGTTCGCGGTCAGCGCGCTGTTCCGCCGCCCGCTGGGGCTGCCGATTCCGCACACCGCGATCGTGCCCCGCAACAAAGACCGGATCGGCGATCAACTCGCGCAGTTTCTCCGCGACAATTTCCTGATCCCGCGCGTCGTCGCGCGTCGGATGCGTCGTCTCGACGTGGCGAGCGCGATCGCGCGCTGGCTGACCGATCCGCCTGAGGGGGCGGGGGGGCGCTTTCGTCAGGGGGCCTCGAAGCTCGTCGCGCAGATGCTCGAAGGCCTTGATCCCAACCGGCTCGGCGGGATGGTCAAGAGCGCGGTTGCCCAGCGGCTGCGCGAGACCGAGGTCGCGCCGGTCGCGGGGCAATTGCTCGATGCGGCGATGAAGGAAGGGCGACATACGCCGGTGCTGACCGGCGCGATCGGTTGGGCGTCCGACGCGCTGCGTACCAACGACCATCTGATCCGTCAGATCGTCCATGACCGCGCGGGATCGGTGCTGCGCTGGACGGGACTCGACGAAGCGGTCGCCGACCGCCTGATTGCGGGCCTCGACAAATTGCTCGCCGATATGGCGGACAATCCCGAACATCCGTTGCGGATAAAGGCGGAGGAAGGGCTCGACCGGTTCGCCTGGGATTTGCGCCACGACCCCGCGACGCGGGCGAAGGTCGAGGCGCTGAAGGTCGAATTGATCGACAATCCGGCGATGCAGGGTTGGCTCGACGGATTGTGGGAACAGGCACGGGTCATGCTGCTCGGCATCGCGCGCGACCCGGAGGCGGCAATGGCGGGCAAGCTGGGCGAAGTGTTGCGTCAGATCGGCACGACATTGACGACCGACCGGCGGCTGGCGACGAGAATCAACCGGTTCGTCCGGCGCGCGGCGGTGGGCACGGCGGCGGATTATGGCGATGCGATCGTCCGGCTCGTCTCGGAAACGGTGCAGAGCTGGGACGCGCATACGATTACCCGCCGGCTGGAAAATGCGGTCGGACGCGATCTTCAATATATCCGCGTCAACGGCACGTTGGTTGGCGGCTTGGTCGGGCTGGCGATCCACACCGTCGATGTCCTCCTCTAAGTACTTGATGTAGCGCCAATCGGCTCGTCGCACGCAGCATTCGCCTTGCCGAGCCAGCGACTTTCGCGCATGGGGGGCGTGATGAGTGCGAAGCCAGATTTCGAGCGGATCAGCGATGATGGCGGCACGCTCCGCTTCACCGGGGATATGTCGCTTCGCCTGCTGGGCGATTTGCCGAATCGTCTCGACAACGTCGCCGGCGCGGTATCGCGGATCGACCTCAGCGGAGTCGAGCGGATCGACACCGTGGGAGCGTGGATCGTCCACCGCTTTGCCGAACGCCATGATGCGCGGGTCGAGGGGCTCGATACCAACGATCAGCAATTGTTCGATCAGGTCGTCGAATCGTCCGAACCCGTCAAAATGCGCGAGGACCGCGGCGGCAGTTTCCAGCGCCTGCTCGAAGAAATCGGGGAAGCGGTATCGGTCACGCTGTCGACGCTATACGGATTGCTCGGTTTCCTCGGCGCGACGACGCTCGCTTTCGGCGCGCTGATCCGCAATCCGCGTCGGTTCCGCTTCAATGCAGTGGTGCAGCAGTTCAACAATGTCGGGGTCGCCTCGCTCGGCATCATCGGGCTGATGAGCTTCCTGATCGGCATCGTCATCGCCCAGCAGGGCGCGGTGCAGCTGCGCCAGTTCGGGGCGGAGGTGTTCACGATCAATCTGGTCGGAAGGCTGACGCTGCGTGAAATGGGCGTGCTGATGACGGCGATCATGGTTGCGGGTCGGTCGGGCTCCGCCTTCGCCGCGCAGATCGGCACGCAGAAGCTGACCGAAGAGATCGATGCGATGCGCACGATCGGCGTCTCGCCGATGGAGGCGCTGGTCGTGCCGCGGACGATGGCGGCGATCCTGTTGATGCCGTTGCTTGGTTTCTACGCCTCGATCATCGCCCTCGTCGGCGGGGGCTTGCTGACCTATCTGACGCTCGGCATCCCGCCGGTGACGTTCATTCAGCGCATTCGCGAAGTCGTGCCGATCACCGACCTGTATGTCGGGCTGATCAAGGCACCCGTCTTCGGTGCGATCATCGCGGTCGCGGGCTGTTTCCAGGGGATGCAGGTCGAGGCGAATGCCGAACAGGTGGGACTGCGCACCACGTCGGCGGTGGTTCAGGCGATTTTCCTTGTCATCGTGCTCGACGCCTTTTTCGCGGTGTTCTTCACCTGGCTGGGGTGGAACTGATGCCGCGCGCGACGGAAGACTTCGTCATCGATGTTGCGGGACTGACGAACAGTTTCGGCGATCAGGTTATCCACGAAAACCTCGACCTAAAGGTCAGGCGTGGCGAGATTCTGGGGGTCGTCGGCGGCTCCGGGACGGGCAAATCGGTGTTGATGCGATCGATCATCGGCCTGCAGACGCCCGATGCAGGCGAGATCACGGTCTTCGGCGAACCGACCATCGGTCGCGATCCGACCGATGCGGTCAATATCCGCAAACGCTGGGGCATATTGTTTCAGGGCGGGGCGCTGTTTTCGACGCTGACGGTGGCGGAAAACGTTCAGGTGCCGTTGCGCGAATTCTATCCCGAACTCGATCAGGCGCTGCTCGACGAAATCGCGTCGTACAAGGTCGTGATGACCGGCCTGCCCGCCAATGCGGGGCCGAAATTCCCGTCCGAACTGTCGGGCGGCATGAAAAAACGCGCGGGGTTGGCCCGCGCCCTGGCGCTCGATCCCGAATTGCTGTTTCTCGATGAACCGACCGCAGGGCTCGACCCGATCGGCGCGGCGGCGTTCGATGAGCTGACCAAGAGCCTGCAGCGGACGCTGGGCCTGACGGTCTTTCTCATTACCCATGACCTCGATACGCTATATGCCATCTGTGATCGGGTCGCGGTGCTCGCGGATAAAAAGGTGATCGCGGTCGGCACGATCGACGAACTGCTCGCGCTCGATCATCCGTGGATTCAGGAATATTTCAACGGCCCCCGTGGGCGCGCCGCGCTGGCGGGTAAGGCCGATATCGGTAGCGAGATCGCCAAACGCGATGCCGCTGCCACCCCCCGGGGCACACATGCCCCCGTCGATGACGCAGATGACGGCCCGACCGTCGATGCCGAACCAGGAACACGCTGATGGAAACTCGTTCGAACCATGTCCTTGTCGGCAGCGTTGTGCTGATCCTGCTGGCGGTGCTCGCGATTTTCACCGTTTGGATCGCGCGGCTCGGCAGCACGAGCGAAAAAGAATATGACATCTTTTTCAAACAATCGGTCGATGGGCTCGCCAAGGGGTCGGCGGTCGTCTTTTCGGGCGTGCCGTCGGGCCAGGTGAAGGAGATTTCGCTGTGGCGCAACGACCCGCAATTCGTCCGCGTCCGCGTCAGCGTCGATGACAAGACCCCCGTGCTGCAGGGGACGACCGCATCGATTTCGGGCGTTGGCTTTACCGGCGTCAGCCAGGTGTCGCTCGATGGCGCGCGCAAGGGGGCGCAGCCGATCGCATGCCCCAGCCTGCCCGATCCGCAGGCC
>JAPKCG010000291.1 GCA_028823055.1 Sphingomonas bacterium | reverse complement strand
TGCAATCCGGCATTGAGTTAGCTGTCAAGGGTGATATTCAAAGCGCAGTCGGGTCCATGGGAGTAAAATATGCAAAACGGTCACGATGGCGGTTGGCTCATCGATACATTTTTGCAATATCAAGACGCTCTTGACAAACGCCGAAAAGTCTTCGGAGGGCGGAGGCCGCTAAAAGACGCCCTTGATTCTGACCGAGCGCAAAATCGCGCTGAGTCATCAAATGCTAGGGTACTTGAGGTTAAGTAACCTAAATTCGGCGGCGAGGACCACCGGATGGTCCGCCGCCTGTGCGGCATAGGCCAGCACCGCGCGCACATCGTCCTCACTGACATAGGGAAAGTCGTCGGCGATTTCGGCTGGCGTCGCGCCGCCCGCCAGCATCTCCAGCACGTCGGTGACCCGCATTCGCGTGCCCGCCAAGACCGGACGCCCGCCACAGATGGCGGGGTCGATCGCGATGCGCGGGAAACCGGTAATCAGCATGTGCTGAAAGGTGTCAGCAAACGCTGACATTCGCAAGCGTGGGGCCACGTCATGGGAGTAAATCCCATGACGTCAGTCGGCGCTGCTGGCGCCGCTGGCCGAGCCCGCCGCTATTCGCTCGATTTTTGCTGGCGCAAAAACCTTGCACGGCGGGCTGTCCTACAAACCCCATTCCAGCATATCTGACCGGTCCCTTCGCATGCACGAGAGGACGCGATCATGACCATTGCCGTCGCCGCCGAAACCGCCACCCCCGCAACCCCCATCGGCGAACCCGATTTCGAGGCACGGCTCGCCGCCGCCTGTGCCCGCGCGGGGGCGTTCGTCGAAGCGCCGATCGAGGCGACCTTCCTGCCAAAGGACACCTCGCCCTATGTGTCGCGCCGCGCCGATGGCTGGTCCGCGCCCGCGCAGCGCGCCTTTCTCGAAGCGATCGCGGAGGGGCATGGCGTCGATGCCGCGTGCCGCCGCGTCGGCCTGTCGGTCGCGTCGGCTTATGCCTTTCGCCGCGCGCTCGCCGCCCGGCTTGCGCGCGAGGCCGCCCCTGCCGCCCCTGTCGGACTAGCGGCGGGCGCCGGGGAACCCACGGCCGTACCGCGTCGTTGCACCGATACACAGTCGCAACGAAAGTCCCCGCTCATGACCGTCATGCCCACCGCTCGCCTGCTCATCCCCGCGCTGCTTGCCGCTGCCTCGCTGGGCGGGTGCGCGACGATCGCGGGGACGGTGGGGAAGACGTATAATACCGCGCTGGTCGGGTCGCAGGAGGTGCCGGGGCCTGGTGATTCCAACGCGACGGGCACCGCGAAGGTCACCGCCGACGCGACGACGAACCAGGTGTGCGTCGATATGACGACGCGCGGGCTGCCCGCGCCGACGATGGCGCATATCCATCAGGGCGCGCGCGGCGTCGCGGGGCCGGTGGTGCTGACGCTCGATACGCCGTCGGGTGGCGGGTCGAGCAAATGCTATGGCGTCGACAAGGAACTGGCGGCGGCGATCATCGCGAACCCGGCGGGCTATTACGTGAACATCCACGATGCCGCGCACCCCAAGGGCGCGATCCGGGGGCAGCTGGCGGGCTGAACCGCTGACGTCCTGACAGAGGCTGCCACCCGTTGCGCCTACCCGTTGCTGGGGTCAGTTGCGGGGTGTCAGTCCCGCGGCGGGAAGAAATGGTCGACGACGCTCTGCGCCAACCGCGCGGGGCGCAGCGTCTCGGCATCGAGGCAGCACCAGCTCGATTTGACCTCGGCCAGCACATCCTCGCCGCGCTTGATGATCGTTTCGTAAAAGGCGCGCGCGCCCTGCACCTTTTCGAGGAGGACGGTGGCGATCACCTCATCGTCGAGAAATGTGGGTTTGCGGTAAGTGATCTCATGCTTCAGCGCGACCCAGAGATGTTCGGCGACCGCCTCCGGCGGGGCAAGCCGCTGCCAGTGCGCGACGACCGCTTCCTGCACCCATTTCAGATAGCTGGCATTATTGACATGCCCCATGAAATCGATGTCGGCCGGATCGATGCCGATCGGGTGATGATGGGGGATGGCTACGCTGGTCACGTGTTTCACCATAGCAAATCAACGGCTTCGGCGCGATGGCTAATGTCCCGGCGCGGTCTTTTTTCGATGCTGCGGTTGCGGGGCCGTCGCGGCGTCAGCGACTGGCGGCGGGGGTGAAGGGCAGGATCGTGTCATATTGCGCCAGGCCGGGCGCGCCGGCAACGCGCGCACCGTGGCGCAGGAGGAAGGCGTGGCGGACGATTTCCGCCTGTTGCTCGATACCATAGCGGTGAAGCGGCTGACCCGGCTTTACGGCATAGGTGTAGCGGCAGAAGGGGTGGCGGGCGAGGGGCAGGAAGAGCCCGCGTTGATGCTGCCAGATATGCACCATCTCATGAATGAAGAGCCCCTGATCGCCAAGCGCGCAGGCGGCGAAATCGTCGCGATAGCGGTGACCGCGCGGGTGGAAATGGATACAGCCGGTCGGGGCCATTACCGTGTCGCGCGGTTGGAAAAACGCCCATTTCCGGTTCGCGATGCGGACTGCGTCGTAATCGATCGCATCGCCGAAGACGGTGGCGGCCAGCGTGCGTTCGCCCGGCGTAAGCTGGCGCCTGCTCATTCGGGGGCGGGGTCGCCCGCGCCGATCACGTTGGCGCGTTCGGTAAGGCGCGATCCGTCGGAGAATGAGAAGGTCAGCGCCATCGTCATGCCGGGTTTGATCCCCGGATTGATGTCGAACAGCATGACGTGGCGTCCGCCGGGTGCGAACACGATGTCGGCGCGGGCGGGAAGCGGGACGGCTTTGACGGGCTGCATCGTCATCATCCTTTGCCCGGGCTTGCGATCCATCTTCATCGTTTCGTGCATTTCGGCGCGGACCGCGGTGTCGGCGGTGACGTTGATCAGCGTTTCGTCGTTCGGCCCGCCGTGGATCGTGAAATAGGCCGCCGCCGGATTGGTCCTGACCGCAGACAGCCGGACCCAGGCATGATCGACGGTGACGTGATCGGGCGGGCTGCACGCGGGTGCGAGCGTCAGCATCGCCAGTGCGGCGGGCCATGATGCGGCCCGCGGTGAATTTCGTGCCAAAACGGTGCGCATAGCCCTTATCCTCGTTTCAATCGGCGCAATCAGTGTCGCTGTAGGTTCCGACAAATCTTGCGGCAAGCCGAACCCCACCTATATCGCGGTCTGTGAAGGAGGTTGCGTTGCCGTAACGGGGCGCACTTCTATCGTCTGTTTTACGTTGTGAGGGGCTTAAGAAGCACACATGGCAAAAGTTATCGGTATCGATCTCGGCACGACCAACAGCTGCGTCGCAGTGATGGAGGGCGGCAAACCCAAGGTAATCGAAAATTCGGAAGGCGCGCGCACGACGCCGTCGATCGTCGCCTTCGCCAAGGATGGCGAGCGGCTGGTGGGTCAGCCCGCCAAGCGTCAGGCCGTCACCAACGGCGACAACACGATTTTCGCGGTCAAGCGCCTGATCGGTCGTCGGTTCGACGATCCCATCACCAAGAAGGACACCGAACTGGTGCCCTATACGATCGCCAAGGGGCCCAATGGCGATGCGTGGGTGAGCGCGGGCGGCAAGGATTATTCGCCGTCGCAGATCTCGGCCTTCACGCTGCAGAAGATGAAGGAAACCGCCGAGAGCTATCTGGGCGAGACGGTCACGCAGGCGGTCATCACCGTGCCGGCATATTTCAACGATGCCCAGCGTCAGGCGACCAAGGACGCCGGTCAGATCGCCGGCCTCGAAGTGCTGCGCATCATCAACGAGCCGACCGCGGCGGCGCTGGCCTATGGCCTCGAAAAGCAGGACGGCAAAACGATCGCGGTCTATGACCTTGGCGGCGGTACGTTCGACATCTCGATCCTCGAAATCGGCGATGGCGTGTTCGAGGTGAAGGCGACCAACGGCGACACGTTCCTGGGCGGTGAGGATTTCGACAACAAGATCGTCGAATATCTCGCCGAAGGCTTCAAGAAGGACGAGGGGATCGACCTCGCCAAGGACAAGCTGGCGCTGCAGCGTCTGAAGGAAGCCGCCGAAAAGGCGAAGATCGAGCTGAGCTCGGCGCAGTCGACCGAAGTCAACCTGCCCTTCATCACCGCCGATCAGAACGGGCCGAAGCATCTGGTCCGCACGATCACGCGCGCCGACCTCGAAAAGCTGGTCGAGGATCTGGTCAAGCGGACGCTGGAGCCATGCAAGAAGGCGCTCGCCGATGCGGGCGTCAAGGCGGCCGATATCAGTGAAGTCGTGATGGTCGGCGGCATGACCCGCATGCCGCGCGTCCGCGATGTCGTGAAGGATTTCTTCGGCAAGGAACCGCACACCGGCGTCAATCCCGATGAAGTCGTCGCGATGGGTGCCGCGATCCAGGCGGGCGTGCTGCAGGGCGACGTCAAGGACGTGCTGCTGCTCGACGTGACGC
>JAPKCG010000290.1 GCA_028823055.1 Sphingomonas bacterium | reverse complement strand
CATCGATACGGGCTCCGCAATCAGTATCGGCAATGGCGCACTACAGACCTTGATGGGGCAGAAACCCCGGCTGCTCGGCCCGGTGTCGCTGGTCTCGGCGACCGGCGGATTGCTCGTCGCCAATGCCTATGCGGTCGATGGTGTCGAAATCGGCGGGATCGGGTTTGAAAATTTTCCGATCGCCTTTGCCGACGCGCCGCCATTTGCGCGCTTCGGCCTCGGTAATCGGCCCGCCTTGCTGCTGGGGATGGACTCGCTACGGCTTTTCCGCTCGGTCGATATCGATTTCGCCAATCGTGAAATCCGCTTCAAGCTACCCCGCAACGGCTATACCGTAACGACGTTCCCGCGCGGCTGATCCCCCGCCCCCGCTGGCGCGGTCGCACGTGACCGGGTAGAGCGGCGCGCATGTCGATCGCGCTCGCCATCATCATTTCCGCCGCGGCGATGACGCTGATCGTGGGCGTGCGCTATCTCCTCGCCAGCGGCGGTTTCGCGCTCGCGACGCGGGTAAGGCATCCGGGGCTCTATCGCGGGCTCGATGCACAGATGCGGCGCGAGGTCGCCTGGAGCCTCGCCTCCGCCGCAATCTATGGCATTCCCGCCGGTATCATCGCCTGGGGGTGGCAGGCGCATGGCTGGACCCGCGTTTACACCGATGTCGCCGCGATGCCGCTCTGGTATCTGCCCGTTTCGGTGCTGCTCTATCTGATCGCGCACGATACGTGGTTCTACTGGATGCATCGCTGGATGCACCGCCCGCGCCCCTTCAAGCTCGCGCACGCCGTCCACCATGCCAGCCGCCCGCCAACCGCCTGGGCCGCAATGGCGTTTCACCCGATCGAGGCGCTGACCGGGGCTGTGGTAATTCCGGCACTCGTCTTCGTCATTCCGATCCATGTCGCCGCTCTTGGCTTGGTGTTGACGGTGATGACGGTTATGGGGGTCACCAATCACATGGGATGGGAAATCTTTCCACGCTTCCTGTGGGGTGGGCCGCTCGGACGCTGGCTGATCACTGCGAGCCATCACCAGCGGCATCACGATCAGTACAGGTGTAATTATGGGCTTTATTTCCGTTTCTGGGACCGATTGTGCGGCACCGACCAGGGGCTTGGCAACTTCGCCGCAGCGCAGGCCCGTAGGGATGATCGCGCGCATCGCCGCACTGCCGCTGGCGATGACGTTGCTGGTCGGCGCGACGCCCATCGCGACGCTTGATGTCGATGTCAGCAATCTGCGCAATGCGAAGGGGCTGATTCGCGTCTGCCTGACCGCCGATCCCGATAATTTCCCCGCCTGTGTCGACGACGCCGATGCCGCGACGCGTTCGGTCGACGCCAATGTCCGCTCGATCCGCTTCGCCGGATTGCCTCATGGCCGGTTCGCGGTCGCGGTGATCCATGATGAGAATGGCAATGCGAAACTCGACACTTTTGCCGGGATCCCGCGTGAAGGCTTTGGTTTCTCGCGCAATCCTGCTGTCACCTTCGGACCGCCGCGTTTCAAGGCCGCGCAGTTCACGATCGATAGTGATGCCGATCGGCAACAGGTGAAGATGCGCTATATCTTCTGACGTTTTTTAGCGGATAGATTCGCCCGACCGATGCGTTACGGCGACGTAACATGTTCGGAGCCTTTCCTTTGCGATTCATCACCACTGCCCTGCTCGCATCCGCCGCGCTCGGCCTATCCAGCCCCGCACTCGCGCAGAGTTCGACCGTCACCCCCCCCGATGGCGGTGCCGCCGCCGATGCCGCGGGCGAATTCGACCTCAGCGGCGATTCGATCACGATCGGCGCGGGCATTGCTTCCGTCCCCGATTACGAAGGGTCGGACGACAGCCGCCTGACCCCCGCCCCCGGCGCGATCGGATCGTATAAGGGCATCAACTTCCAGCTCGCGGGCAACCGCTTCAGCGCCGATCTGATCCCGAGTAAATCGGGCAGCATCGATTTTCAGGCCGGTCCCGTCGCGGTCGTCAATTTCAGCCGCAGCTCGATCAAGAATATCGATGACCGCCGCGTCCGCGCGCTGGGCGAACTCGGCACCGCGATCGAACTGGGCGGTTATGTCGGCGTCGGCAAGACAGGCATCATCACCAGCCCCTATGACCGCCTCTCGGTCTCGGTCAGTTATCGCCATGACGTCAACGGCGTCCATGACAGCGGCATCTGGCAACCGACGATCAATTACCTGACCCCGCTCAGCACCAAGGCGGCGGTCGGCCTGTTCGCCTCGGCGGAGCATGCCGATGACGGCTATGCCGATACCTATTTCTCGGTCACCCCCGCACAGACCGTCGCCAGCGGCTTACCGACCTATCGCGCGCGGGGCGGGTGGAAGAATTACACGCTCGGCGCGCTCGGCACCTATTCGCTGACGGGCAATTTGCTCCACGGGCTGAAAGTCGTCGGCGGCGGCACCTATTCGCGCCTGCTCAACGACTTTGGCGACAGCCCCGTCGTCAGCATCGCCGGATCGCGCGGCCAGTGGCTCGGCGTCCTCGGCCTCGCCTACACCTTCTAAATCCTTGCTCCCCCGGCGGATGCGCCTATGATGGCGTGCATCCCCGGGGGAGCGCTCATGCGCGCTTGAGAGGGGGGCAGCAGCCCCCGACCCGCAGAACCTGATCCGGTTGAGACCGGCGTAGGGAGTGGAGCGGCGTCCATCCCGGCCACCGTCACCGCTCCTCGCGACTTGAGGAGCATGACCCAATGGCCGACATTCCCGCCAAGACCGAAATCGGCGTCACCACCGGCCCGATCCGCGGTAGCCGCAAGATCCATGTCGGCCCCCTCAACGTCGCGATGCGCGCGATCGACCTCGAACCGTCGAGCGGCGAACCCCCGCTCAACGTCTACGACACGTCGGGGCCCTATACCGACCCGCACGCGCATATCGACATCATGGGTGGCCTGCCCCAGCGCCGCCGCGACTGGATCGAAGCGCGCGGCGATGTCGAAAGCTATGACGCGCGCGAAATCCGGCCCGAGGATAACGGCCAGCTCGGCCCCGACCGGTCGGGCGGCGTCCCCCGCTTCCCCCGCCTCGTCAAACGCCCCTTGCGCGCAAAGGCTGGCGCGAACGTCAGCCAGATGCACTATGCCCGCCGCGGCATCGTCACGCCCGAGATTGAATATGTCGCGACCCGCGAGAATCTCGGCCGCGCGATGCTCAAGGAATATAAGCGCGACGGCGAAAGCTTCGGCGCGTCGATCCCCGATTACGTCACGCCCGAATTCGTGCGCGATGAAATCGCGAGGGGCCGCGCGATCATCCCCAACAACATCAACCACCCCGAATCCGAACCGATGGCGATCGGCCGCAACTTCCTCGTCAAGATCAACGCCAACATCGGCAACTCCGCGGTAGCATCGAATGTCGCCGCCGAAGTCGACAAGCTCGTCTGGTCGATCCGCTGGGGCGCGGACACCGTCATGGACCTGTCGACGGGCCGCAACATCCATGACACCCGCGAATGGATCATCCGCAACAGTCCCGTGCCGATCGGCACCGTCCCCATCTATCAGGCGCTCGAAAAGGTCGGCGGCGTCGCCGAGGATCTGACCTGGGACATCTTCCGCGACACGCTGATCGAACAGGCCGAACAGGGTGTCGATTACTTCACGATCCACGCCGGCGTCCGCCTCGCCTATGTCCCGATGGCCGCCAAGCGCGTCACCGGCATCGTCTCGCGCGGCGGCAGCATCATGGCGAAATGGTGCCTCAGCCATCATCGCGAAAGCTTCCTCTACGAACATTTCGACGAGATTACCGAGATCATGAAGGCGTATGACATCGCCTACAGCCTCGGCGACGGCCTGCGCCCCGGCAGCATCGCCGACGCGAATGACGAGGCGCAGTTCAGCGAACTCTACACGCTCGGCGAACTCACCCACCGCGCGTGGAAAAGCGACGTCCAGGTCATGATCGAAGGCCCCGGCCACGTGCCGATGCACAAGATCAAGGAGAATATGGAAAAGCAGCTCGAGGTGTGTGGAGAAGCGCCTTTCTACACGCTGGGGCCGCTCACCACCGACATCGCGCCCGGCTACGACCATATCACCAGCGGCATCGGCGCGGCGCAGATCGGCTGGTACGGCACCGCGATGCTCTGCTACGTCACGCCCAAGGAGCATCTCGGCCTCCCCGACCGCGACGACGTCAAGGTCGGCGTCGTCACCTACAAGCTAGCCGCCCACGCCGCCGACCTCGCCAAGGGCCACCCCGCCGCCCAGATGCGCGACGACGCGCTAAGCCGCGCCCGCTTCGACTTCCGCTGGCGCGATCAGTTCAACCTGTCGCTCGACCCAGACACCGCGGAACAATATCACGACCAGACGCTCCCGGCGGAAGGCGCCAAGACCGCGCATTTCTGCTCGATGTGCGGCCCGAAATTCTGCTCGATGCAGATCAGCCAGGAAGTTCGCGAG
>JAPKCG010000289.1 GCA_028823055.1 Sphingomonas bacterium | reverse complement strand
GCCTGCGCCGCGACCCGTCAGCCCCGCGAGAGAGGCGGGGGCGCCCAGTTCCTTCATCCCCTCGTCCGCGTCGATCATCGGACGCAACGTCACGGGCGTCGCGAGCATGTCGTTCGAACGCAGCGTCTTGATCGCCGCAAATATCCGTCCGTGAAGCGGCTCGAAAAAGTGCATCGGTTCAAGCCGGTCGATCAGATCGTCCGCAAGTCGGTTGTCGATCATCATCGCACCCAGCATCGCCGCCTCCGCCTCGACATTGCGCGGCAGTTGCTGGGTTTCGTCGGGGGTAGCGGTGGGGAATGCGAGTGTGGCCATGCACCGCTTCTACCCCGCTCACCCATTCTCTCAAGCGTGCTGCGTCGGAATGATGCGGATAAGTGACAGCCCCGCCCCGCCCCGCTATCGCAGGCCGATGGCCGAACCAGCGACCACCGATCAACGCATTATCGACGTGACGCTCGACGAGCGCACGATCCTGTGGCGTTCCGCCGATATCGAGCAGGAACGGCGAATCGCGATATTCGACCTGATCGAAGGCAATTATTTCGCGCCGCAGCGCGTCCATGAGGATGGTTATGGCGGTCCATACCGGATCGCGCTGAGCGTCGAGGAGGGGCGACTCGCGATCGAGATCAAGCGCGAGGATGGAATGCCGCTCGAAACGCTGGTCCTCGCGCTGGGTCGGTTTCGCCGTCCCATCCGCGATTATTTTGCGGTCTGCGACAGCTATTATCAGGCGATCAAACAATCGACGCCGCAGCAGATCGAAACCATCGATATGGCGCGCCGCGCGATCCACAACGACGCCGCCGAAATGCTGAAAGAACGGCTGTCGGGGAAAATCGAAGTCGATTTCGATACCGCGCGCCGACTGTTCACGCTGATCTGCGTCCTGCATATTCGCGGCTGATGACGTGGGGCGTTACCAAGGCCGCGGCGGTCCTGCTGGGACTGGCTGCGCTGGGATTTGGCGGCTGGTCGTTCGCGACCGGCTGGCACCCGCCTGCGGATCAATACCCGCTTCAGGGGATCGATCTGGGCCGCAATCCGCCCCCGGTCGAGTGGGGCACCGTCCGCGCGCGTGGTGCCGACTTCGCCTATGTCGTCGCAACGGTCGGCGCGAAGGTGCGGGATCCACAATTCGAACGAAACTGGGCGTCCCTGCCCGATGCCGGGCTTAGGCGTGGGGCGGTTCATCTCTACTCGCTTTGCCAACTTGCCAGCGATCAGGCGAACGCCTTCAACACGTTCGTGCCCCGAACCAAGGACGCCCTGCCCGCAGCGGTCGCCGTCGAGTTTTCGGACGATTGTACCGCTCGCCCCGAACGCAGCGTGCTGATCGGGGAAGTCGCGCGCTTCATCGCAATGGTCGAAACGCACACCAGAAAGCCCGTGCTGTTGCGCGTAAGCAAGTCGGTCGAGAATGAATACCGGCTGTCTGCGTCGATCAATCGACCGGTCTGGGCAATGGCCAATGTGTTTCCGCCCGCCTATGCCGCACATCCCTGGCGGATGTGGCGGGCGAGCGATTTCCGCAGGGTCGATGGTATCGAAGGACCGGTCAATTGGGATGTTGTGGCACCATGAACGACGATGCGACGCGATTGGTCGAGGCGGCGCGCATTGCGGCCCGTCACGCGCACGCACCCTATTCACGCTTCGCGGTCGGCGCGGCATTGTTGATGCGCGACGGGTCGATCGTGACCGGCGCGAACGTCGAAAATGCGAGCTATGGCCTGTCGCTCTGTGCTGAGACCGTCGCGGTCGCGAGCGCCAGCGCTCAAGGCAGGATCGGTGAAATCGTCGCGATCGGCGTGATCGGCGGAATGATGGACGATGCGGGCCGAGCGACAGGGTCGACACCGGTCAGCCCGTGCGGACGATGCCGTCAGATTCTCAACGAGGCGGCACAGATGGGCGGCATCGACCTTCCCGTCCATTGCGGCGCAGCGGAGGGCGACGCGATCGCGAGCTATCGCCTGTCCGAACTGTTGCCGTCCGCCTTCGGCCCCGCCGATCTCGGCATCGCCACGCCCCTGGTGTGACGCGGTCGCGTTAGCCGACGCAACCTCCCGGCCCGTCGCGCTCTGCGGCGTGCCAACCGTCAATGGCCGGGCAGAAGCGTGGCAGTCCCAGGCATCGCCCGCGGTATCGACCGGCCGCCGCCGCGTTACCACTCGCTCGTCACCGCGCGCTGCCCGATCAGTTCCGCGATCCGCCGCATCGTGGCGGGCGATGTGGTATCGGGCAGCGTATCGAGACCGAAAAAGCACGCCTCGGCAAGCTCGACACCGTCAGCGACAGGGGCATCGCTTGTCGTCGCCCGAAAGAGATGAACGGTATCGCGACGCCCTTCGATGCGGGCTTCGAAAGCACCCAGCGCGACGACTTCCGCGATAGCGCAACCCGTCTCTTCCATCACTTCGCGAATAGCGGCATTGACGGGAGGCTCGCCGCGACCGATCCCGCCGCCGGGTAGCATCCAAAGCGCGCTGTTGCCGTAGCGATGCCGAACGAGCAGCAATGCGCCATTGGCGTCGAATACCATCACCTTCACCCCGCGCGTTCGCCACCCGACAAGCGCCATCGCGGTGCGGCGCACGCGGTGCGCCCAATCGATCAGTAAGCGCATTTCACCCTTCCCGTCTTGCCCTTCGCAGCAATCCCGGCAAGACAGCCCGAAAGGGGAAGCCATGTCCATCCTGTCCGATCGCTGGATTCGCACGCAAGCGCTGGCACACGGCATGATCGAGCCGTTTGTCGAGGCGCAACGGCGTGATGGGTGCATCAGCTATGGCCTGTCGAGCTATGGCTATGACGCGCGCGTTGCCGACGAATTCAAAATCTTCACCAATGTCGACAGCGTCATCGTCGACCCCAAGGAATTCGATGGGCGCAGCCTGGTCGATCGCCAGACAGATTGTTGCGTTATCCCGCCGAACAGCTTCGTGCTGGCCCGGACGGTCGAATATTTTCGTATCCCCCGCGACGTGCTCGTCATCTGCCTCGGCAAATCGACCTATGCACGGTGTGGCATCATCGTGAACGTCACCCCGCTCGAACCGGGTTGGGAGGGGCATGTGACACTCGAATTTTCGAATACCACACCGCTTCCCGCCAAGGTCTATGCCAATGAGGGCGCGTGCCAGTTCCTGTTCCTGCAGGGCAACGAGCCATGTGAGGTCAGCTATGCCGACCGTGCGGGCAAATATATGGGCCAGCGCGGGGTGACGCTGCCCCGGCTCTAAGCGTTCGCACGGGCTGACATTGACACTGCTTCACCCCCCCGAATCCGGCGGGCCGAATAGGGTGCCGATGTTCTACTCGCACGGTCCCGGGTTCGATACACCCTACGAATACATCACCAAAATCCGGACTTCCGAGCCAGATCTGTTCATAACCTCACGACATAGCGTCCTCGGTGGTCGGCGCGCTGGCGCTCAAATATGTGTCAGCACCGAGATCGCCCGGTGAACCCGGATGTCGGCCGAACATGTGAACAACCAGCTAAGGGACTTCGGGTTCGAGAGCTTTCGCGGCCTGTGGAGATGGACCGAGGTGCTGAATGTTCTGCCGATGCAATGACCATGTACATCGGCAGCGGTGCCCGGCGTGCGGGAGAAAGGGGGCCCGCGCCGCTGACAAAGCCGGGATCCAATGTCGTTTTAAGCCCGTGCCAGCGCTACGCGAAAAACGCCGCCATCGCGGCCCCCATTTCAGGCTTGGTCACCGAACTCATATGTCCACCCGGCACCTCGGCATAGACCGCGTTCGGCAGCGCCTCGACCAGCGCGGTGGCTGACCCGTTATCATCATCCACCCCGCCACAGAGCACTTGGACGGGCATCGCGAACGCCTCGATCGTCTCGCGCGGAGTGTCGGCAAAGGTATCGATGATGCCGAGCAACGCTTCGGGATCGCCGTCCGTGGTCTTGAGGAAAGCTTCGACCATCCAAGCCGGGGTGCCGCGTTCATGCTTGCCGATGTTTGAGAGTATGTCGCGGAAATGCCCGCCGCGCCGTCCGGTATCGGTAAGCCCCTCAAGCCCCATTCCGCCGAAGCTGACGCGTCCCGGCGTCGCGCCCTCCGCCAGCATCCGCGACACCGTGCGAGAACCCAGCGAATAGCCACCGAGGTCATAGTCCTCGATCCCGAGGTGCGCGATAAACTGCAGGGCATCCTGCGTCAGCCGGTCATGTGGATAGGCGGATCGATCATGCGGCTTGTCGCTTTCACCATGCGCGCGGAAATCCATCATCAGGACCCGGCGGCCCGCCGCGACGATCGCGCCCGCCTGACCATAGCGCACCCAGTTGGTATAGGCGTCGGACATGAAGCCATGAAGCAGAATGACGGGCCGCCCCTCACCCATTTCATACCAGACGAGTCTGACGCCATCGTCGGTTTCGAAATAACGGGCGTCGGGGCGTGGATCGG
>JAPKCG010000288.1 GCA_028823055.1 Sphingomonas bacterium | reverse complement strand
TCGTTGAAGATGCTGTAGGTCGCGAACAGGACCATCGCCTGTTTGAACAGATTGTCGTTGAACGCACCCAGAAACTGCGTCGTGAACAGGGGCAGAAAGCGGCGTTGTTTCAGCAACCCCATGGCATTGAGCATAACCGGCAACGGCCTTGATCGTAACAAGTCGTCGGGCGTGTAGCCGAGCGCGGACCCGATAGCCAATCGCAAAGAGCCGGGCGCGCCCCGAGATTGTCCCGCCTCTGCCCCCGCCTCTGCCCCGGACTCGTCAGAGCAGCCCGTACCGCCAGACGAGCAGCCCCGACAGCGTCACGATCATGATCGCGACGAGCGGCAGGCCGGTACGGGTGTAATCGGCAAAGCGATAATCGCCCGCGCTCATGATCAGCATGTTCGTCTGATAGGCGACGGGCGTCGCATAACACAGGTTGCAGCCGAACAGCACCGCGAGCACGAGCGGTTCGACGGGAATGCCCAGCTGGTGCGCCAGGCTGAACGCGATCGGCGTGCCGACCGCGGCGGCGGTCGTATTCGAGGCGAAGTTGGTCAGCACGGTAACGAAGATCATGATCGCGGCGAGCACGCCGCCGGGGGGGAGGTGGATGAGGCCCAGCGCCATCAATTGCCCCAGCCAGTCGGCGGCGCCGCTTTCGAGGATGATCCGCCCGATCGCGATACTGGCGGCGACGAGGACGATGACCTTCGCCGACAGCGCGCGCCCGACCTTGTCGAAGCGGACGCAGCCGGTGACGAACATGACGATGGCGCCCGCCAGCGCGCTGATCGCGATCGGCATGATCCCCGTGCTGGCCAGCGCCACCGATACGCCCATGATGAGCAGCGCAAGCGGCGCCTTCGCGGTTCGCGGCACTTCACGCATGCCATCGAGGATCAACAGGCTTTCGAGCCGCGCGAGCCGCGATGTCGCGGGCACGGTGCCCAGGACGAGCAGGATATCGCCCTCTGCCATCGTCATGCCGCTGTCGATGATCGCACCGCCCTGGCGTGCGAACCGGCGATGATGGATGCCGATGATCGCGATGTCGTGCATCGTCGCGATCCCGGACGTCGCGATCGTCCGGCCGATCAGGGGTGAATCGCCGGTGATCGCGAGTTCGGCGATCGCGAGATCCTCCCCGCTCTTGCGCGCGGCCGCGCCGATCCGGTCGAGCAACGATGCGGGTGCCGTCGCGGCGTCGAGTTCGCGCATCACCTCCTCGATCGTCTCGTGCGAGGCCAGCAGGCGAATGCGGTCGTCGACCGCCAGAAGATCGTCGGTCGCGCCGATCATGCGGGCATCGTCGAGATAGTCGCGAAGCGCATCCTGACGCGTGCGGCCCAATGCGCGCGATGCCGGTCCGAGCCGCAATTCGGCGAGAAACTGTTTGGGGCGCTGACCCGCCGCGTGCGAATTGTCGGGCAACAATCGCGGCATGACGAGCCACATGAACGGCAGCGCGACCAGCGCGGCGACCAGGACGAGCGGCGTGAAATGGAACACGCTCATCTGCGGCATGCCCAGATCGCTGGCGATCGAGACGACAAGCAAATTGGTCGACGTGCCGATCGTCGTCGACATGCCGCCGATCAGCACCGCGCTGTTGACGGGAATCAGCGTTCGGGATGCGGGCATGCCGCCGCGCGTCGCGAGCGCGGCGAGGATCGGCAGCATCAGCACGAGCACGGGGGTGTCGTTGACCATCATGCTCATCGCGAGCGCCAGAACAAGCGTGACGAGCAATCCCAGGCTTTTGTTGATCCGCCATACGCGCGTCAGCAGCCTCGCCGCCGGTTCGAGCGCGCCCGTCGCCACCAGCCCGCGGCCCATGACCATCAATGCGCAGATCGTGATCAGCGCATAATGGCCGAACCCCTCAAAGGCGAGTTTCAGACCGTCCGACGGGCTGTTGCCGGGCAGCGGAAAGGAATAGAGGCCCAGCGCGATGACGCTGATCGTAAGCAGCGACACGATCTCGATCCGCAGCCGTCCGGCGGCAAAGCCGTAAAAGGCCGCGATCGTCAGCGCGATCGCGGCGGCGGCATGAGGTGAGGGCAGACCGATCATCCGTCCGTTTCACCCGGATTGGGTCGCGCGGTAAAGCGCGGACTTGTAAACGGGGCGACGCAGCGCCGCGATGGTCGACGGATTATCGGGTCTTTTCATGCGATCGGGAAGGTGGGTCATCGGGTGCTCCCCATCTGCTCCCCATCTGCCCCCCCATCTGCCCCATTGCCGCGATGGGGGCTCCACCCTAGAAACGGCGTCATGCTGACCTTGCCCAATTTGCTGACGTTATCGCGAATCGTCGCGGTGCCGCTGCTTGTCGCGCTGCTGTGGTGGCCGCGCTGGGAGGCGGGGTTCGGGATCGCGTTCGGGCTATATTGCCTGATGGGGATCACCGATTATTTCGACGGTTATGTCGCGCGCGCCTATGGCACGGTGTCGAAGCTCGGCCAGTTTCTCGATCCGATCGCGGACAAGATCATGATCGCGGCGGTCATCCTGATGCTGGTAGGCACGCGGCACGACGATCAGGCTTTGATCACCGGCGTCCACCTGATCGCGGCATTGATCATCCTGTTGCGCGAAATCGCGGTATCGGGATTGCGGGAATTTCTCGCGGGACTTCAGGTGTCGCTCCCCGTCTCCCGGCTCGCCAAATGGAAAACGACGTTGCAGCTGATCGCGTTCGGCGCGCTGATCCTGGCGGGCGCGCTGCCCGCGATGATGTGGATCAAGACCACCGGGCTCGCCTGTCTTTGGGCGGCGGCGGTGCTGACCGTGATTACCGGCTGGGATTACCTCCGCGTCGGTCTTAGGCACATGGACTGATACCGTTGAAATTATTGTATTTTGCCTGGGTTCGCGAACGGATCGGTCGGAGCGAGGAAGACGTCGATCCGCCTGCCGAACTGGCGAGCGTCGCCGATCTTGTCGACTGGCTCGCGACGTCGCGTGGCGGTGGCTATGCGGCGGCGTTTGCGGATCGCGACCGGCTGCGGGCGGCGGTCGACCAGCGGTTCGTCGCGATGGATAGCGCGATCGACGGCGCGCGCGAGATCGCGATCTTTCCCCCGGTCACCGGCGGATGATTCACATCCGCGTCAGTCCGGTGCCGATCGATATTGCCGAGGAAATGGCGCGGATCGAGGGCGGGACGAGCGGCGCGGTCGCGACCTTTACCGGGATCGTCCGCAGTGACGACGGGGTCGCAACGCTGGAGCTCGAACATTATCCCGGCGCGACCGAGGCGGCCTTGCTGGCGCTGGGCGAGGAGGCGCTGGCGCGCTGGTCGCTCGAATTCGCGACGGTGGTTCACCGCGTCGGGCCGATGGCGCCAGGCGAGCGGATCGTCTTCGTCGCGACCGCGGCGGCGCATCGGGGAGCGGCGCTGGATGCGTGCGCATTTCTGATCGACCGGCTAAAGACCGATGCACCGTTCTGGAAGCGCGAAACGCGGGCCGGTGAGACCCGCTGGGTCGAACCGCGCGCCGCTGACGATGCCGCCGCCGCGAGCTGGCAAAACTGACCCCCGCTTCCCGGCGATGGGAAACGGGGGTCGGTTATCGCAGATTCAAGCCTTGCGAAAATCTCGATCCGCAAGCGCCCGTGCGGCTTAGCCCAGATTCGGGATCAGAACGCCATTCACGACATGGACCATCCCGTTCGACTGGCGAACATCGGCGGTCTGGACATAGCTGACGTTACCCGTCGCGCTGGTCAGCTTGACCGCGCTGCCCTCCATCGTCGCGGTGATCGGTTCACCTTCGACCGTGGTCAGCGTTGCGGTCCCGCCGCCATCCGTGATCATCTTCATCAGCTGTGCGGACGAAACCGACCCCGGCACGACGTGATAGGTCAGCACCTTGACGAGCGATGGCTTGTTTTCCGGCTTCAGCAGGTTGTCGACCGTGCCGGGCGCGAGCAGGTTGAACGCTTCGTTGGTCGGCGCGAAGACCGTGAACGGACCGGGACCCGACAACGTATCGACAAGGCCAGCCGCCTTCACCGCTGCAACCAGGGTCGTCAGATTGGGCGCAGCCGAGGCGTTCTGCACGATCGTCTTCGACGCCATCATCGCGGCACCCCCGACGGTGGGGTTGCCCATCGGGGTCTTCGTCGAGGCGCTGGTCGACGCGGTCGCCGAGGTGCTGGCGCTGGTCGAGGCCATATCGTCATTCATCGTGGTGCAACCGGCAAGCGCCATCGCAGCGGCACCGGTGGTCAGCAATAGAGTAAGCTTGGTCATTGGTTTCTCTCCTGTTTTTTCGAATATGCCCAGGAGATACGGGTGAAGGCCCGATTTGGTTTCATTTCGTGCTCGATAAGGCGATGGACGGGTGCCTTACATCAATGCGCGTCGGCAAGTGCCTCGGCCAACAATTGAAAATCCCGTTCGCGGGGCGACGCGCGCCGCCAGACCAGCGCGATGCGGCGCAGGGCATTGTC
>JAPKCG010000287.1 GCA_028823055.1 Sphingomonas bacterium | reverse complement strand
TCGTGACCCCGATCGCGCCGCTGACGATCACCGGCGGCATCCGCAACGACGATCATGATGCGTTCGGCAATCACACGACGTTCGGCGCGAACGCCGCGTTGGCGCTCACCGAGGGCACGACGCTGCGCGCGAGCTATGGCGAGGGGTTCAAGGCACCGACATTGTATCAGCTCTATGGGGATTTTGGCACGCCGACGCTGGAACCCGAGACCGCGCGCAATTACGATGCGGGGATCGAACAGTCGTTGCTCGGCGGCCATGCCCGCGCGTCCGCGACCTATTTTCATCGCGATACCAGAAACCAGATCGACTTCGATCTCGGCACCTTCACCTATGCCAATATCGCGCGGACACGGGCGGAGGGCGTCGAACTGGCATTGGCGCTGAAGCCCGTCGAGGCGCTGACCTTCTCCGCCAATTACAGCTATATCGACAGCCAGAACCGCGTCGCCGGCGCGAATTTCGGCAATGATCTGGCGCGTCGTCCGCATCAGACGGTCAGCGCGAATGTCGATTATGTCTTCCCGTTCGGCCTGTCGATCGGCAGCACGGTGACGCATGTCGGCGACAGTTTCGACAATGCGGCGAACACGGTGCGGCTCGACGGCTATGTCCTCGCCAGCATTCGCGCGGAAATGCCGGTGGGCGATCGCCTGTCGGTCTATGGCCGGGTCGAGAACCTGTTCGACGAGCGGTACGAAGTCGTGAGGGGCTATGGCACCTACGGCAGCGCGGCCTATGGCGGCGTGCGGGTGAAGCTCGACTGATGATCCGTGGCGTGCCCCTCCTGCTGCTGCTGAGCGCCTGTGCCGCGTCGCCGCCGCAGGGGGGGATCGTCTCGACCAATCCGTGCGCGGATGCCATTCTGGCTGAGATCGCGCCCGATCGGCTGGCGGCGGTGAGCCATTATTCGCATGACCCGGCGGCGACATCGATGCCGGTCGATGTGGCGAAACGCTGGCCGACGACATCCGGGACGGCGGAGGAAGTTATCGCGCGTCATCCCGATCTGGTCGTGACCGACAGTTTCGCGCCCGCCGCGACGCGGGCGGCCTATGCGCGGGCGGGGCTCAAGGTGCTGACGCTAGGGTCGGTCGCGACGATCGCGGATAGCGAGCATCAGGTGATGGAGATCGCCACGGCCGCAGGGCGTGCCGAGCGCGGGCGGGCGATGGTCGCGGAAATCGAAACGGCGCTAATCCGCTACACGGTTCCCCGGCGCAGGCCGGGGCCCAGGCGGGAAGGTTTGAACGACGACGCGCATCGCCCACCAACTTCTGTCCCCCAACCGGGCCCCGGCCTGCGCCGGGGAACCGCCACGCGAAACCCGTCCGCGCTGCTTTATATCGCGGGTGATCTCGCGAGCGGGTCGGGCAATCTGCTCGACGAGCTTATGACCCGTGCGGGGTTTCGCAATGCCGCTGCGGATTACGGCCTCGCCTTTACCGGCACGCTGCCGATCGAAACGATCGCGGCGCGCCCGCCTGTCGTCATCCTGTCACCCGGCGACGGTCGCACCGCCGAATTGCGCCGCCGGGTGCTGAGGCAATCGGGTGCGGAGACGCAGGAGGTCGCGTTCCCCCGACGCTTGATGAATTGTGGCGGCCCCGTCATCCCTGCCGCGCTCGCGCGCCTCGCTGCCATCAGGGACGCGCTGTGACGCGTTCGCTGAAACTCATGCTACTGACCGCGATCGTCGCGCTGGCGTTCGCGCTGTCGCTCGCGGCGGGGAAGCAATGGCTCCCGCTCGACGGTGAAGCGGCGCGTGCGATCATGATCGAATTGCGGTTGCCGCGGGCGTTGCTCGGGCTGGCGCTCGGCGCGGTCCTCGGCCTGTCGGGGGCGGTGTTGCAGGGCTATCTGCGCAACCCGCTCGCCGACCCCGCGGTCGTGGGGGTCAGTTCCTCGGCGGCGTTGGGCGCGGTCGCTGCGATCCTGTATGCGGGGGCGTCGAGCGTCATCCTGTTCGCCGCCGCGATGACGGGGGCGGGGGGCGCGATGCTGCTGCTCGTCGCATTGACATGGCGCAGTGCGAGCCCCGTCGCGTTTATCCTGGCGGGGACCGTGCTGGCAAGCCTTGCGGGCGCGCTGACCGCGTTCCTGATTTCGATCGCGCCCGACCCTTATGCGATCGCGAGCGTCCTCGACTGGATGATGGGCGCGCTGACCGATCGCAGCCTTGCCGATGCCGCGCGTGCGATCCCGCCGATGGCGGTGGGGGCGGTGCTGTTGCTGCTGACCGCGCGGTCGCTCGATGCCTTGACCCTGGGGGAAGATGCGGCCCGGTCGCTCGGGGTGCGGCTCGGGCGGTTACAGGCGCTGGTGGTGCTCGGCACCGGGCTGACGGTGGGGGCGGGCGTCGCGGTCACCGGCGTCGTCGGGTTCGTCGGGCTCGTCGTTCCGCATCTGCTCCGTCCCGTCTTCGGCCATCGCCCAAGCGACCTGTTGCTGCCAAGCGCGCTCGGTGGCGCTGCGCTGTTGCTCGTCGCCGACAGCCTGTGCCGCCTCGCCCCCGGCGCAAGCGAGGTGCGGCTGGGGGTCGCGATGGCGTTGATCGGCGCGCCGTTCTTCCTCGCCCTGCTCCTGCGCCATCGGAACCGGGCATGGATCTGATTTTTGAAGGCGTCGCGGTATCGCGCGGTTCCCGGCGCGTGCTGGAGGACATCGACGCAGTGCTGCGCAGGGGGCGGGTGACCGCGATCATCGGGCCGAACGGTGCGGGCAAATCGACCTTGCTCAAGGCGGCGGTGGCTTTGTTGCCCGCAACCGGTGTCATCCTCATCGGCGACCAGCCTGTCGCGACCATGCCATCCCGGCAACGCGCGGCGGCGGTCGGTTATCTGCCGCAAGACGCGACGGTTCACTGGAACCTGCGCGCGCGCGATGTCGTGGCGCTGGGACGATTGGCCCGGCGGAGCGCCTTTGCCGCGCCGTC
The DNA here is from genome assembly GCA_028823055.1 of Sphingomonas bacterium. GTDB lineage: Bacteria > Pseudomonadota > Alphaproteobacteria > Sphingomonadales > Sphingomonadaceae > Sphingomonas. The sequence continues at coordinate 1,515 of JAPKCG010000287.1, read as the reverse complement.
CCACGCCGACGACGCGGCGGTCGAGGCGGCGCTTGCCGCGACCGAGACGACCGCGCTGGCGGACCGTCCGATCGCCGACCTGTCAGGGGGTGAGCGCGCGCGCGTCCTGTTGGCGCGCGTGTTGGCGGGGGAACCCGAATGGCTGCTCGCCGACGAGCCGCTCGCCAGCCTCGATCCCGCGCACCAGAACGACTTTCTCGACCAGCTGCGGCGGGTTGCGGCGGCGGGCAGCGGTGTTGCGATCGTCCTCCACGATATCGCTCAGGCGGCGCGGGTCGCGGATGACGTGCTGGTCCTCAAAAACGGCTGCATCGCCGCTTTCGGTCCGGCTTCGGCTGTCCTGACGCCTGCCATGCTCGAACCGGTTTTCGAGGTCGCGTTCGGAACCGTCGACGGGGTTCATCCGATCTGCATACCGATCGGGCGGCTTGGCCGCTGACATCCCGCGCTCTATGTGGCAGGGTAATTTAATTACAATGCGGAGTCGGCACCGGCCCGTTTGAGGAGAGCGTGATGCGGATCATCGACCATCATATCGTCGGCCATTCGGGCGGCGCCGGAAGCATCGGGCGAAGCGGGCGGACGTCCGACATTTTCGATCCCAATACGGGCGAGGTGCAGGCACGCGTGACGTTGGGGACAAAGGCCGAACTCGACGTCGCGATCGCCGCCGCGCAACGGGCGCAGCCGGGCTGGGCCGCGACCAATCCTCAGCGCCGCGCGCGCGTAATGTTCGAATTCAAACGCCTCGTCGAAGCGAACATGGACCAGCTCGCCGAAATGCTGTCGTCCGAGCACGGCAAGGTTATCGCCGATTCGAAGGGCGACGTTCAGCGCGGCCTTGAAGTAATCGAATTCTGCTGCGGCATTCCGCACATTCTGAAGGGTGAATTCACGCAAGGCGCCGGCCCCGGCATCGACGTGTATTCGATGCGCCAGCCGCTCGGCATCGGCGCCGGCATCACGCCGTTCAACTTCCCCGCGATGATCCCGATGTGGATGTTCGGCGTCGCGATCGCGACGGGCAATGCGTTCATCCTGAAACCGTCCGAGCGCGACCCCTCGGTCCCGCGCCGGCTGTCCGAACTGATGACCGAAGCGGGCGCGCCCGAGGGCATCCTGCAATGCGTTCACGGCGACAAGGAAATGGTCGACGCGATCCTCGATCACCCCGCGATCAGCGCGGTCAGCTTCGTCGGATCCTCCGACATCGCGCATTATGTCTACAAACGCGGGGTCGAGAACGGCAAGCGCGTCCAGGCGATGGGCGGCGCGAAGAACCACGGCATCGTCATGCCCGACGCCGACCTCGACCAGGTCGTCGCCGACCTGTCCGGCGCGGCCTTCGGCTCGGCCGGCGAACGCTGCATGGCGCTGCCCGTCGTCGTGCCCGTCGGGGACAAGACCGCCGATGCGCTGCGCGAAAAGCTGATCCCCGCGATCGACGCGCTGCGCGTCGGCGTGTCGACCGACAGCGAGGCGCATTACGGCCCCGTGGTCACCGCCCAGCATCGC
>JAPKCG010000286.1 GCA_028823055.1 Sphingomonas bacterium | reverse complement strand
CCCAGCGAGGACGGGTCGGTCCATTATCTCGAATGGCCCGAATTGCCCGCGCTGCCGGGCGACATGACGACCGGAACGAACTGGCACGATGTCCGCGCGTTGCGCGAGCGTGTGACCGAGGCGATCGAACCGTTGCGGCGCGAAAAGACCGTGCGCTCCAGCCTGGAGGCGGAAGTGACGGTCCCATCGATGCCGCTCGATGCCGCCGCGCTGGCCGAGGCGTTCATCGTCGCGAAGGTGTCGCCGGGTGACGCTGTGACGGTAACGCGCACCGATTACGCCAAGTGCGGGCGGTGTTGGCGGCACTTGCCCGATGTGTCCGCCGACGGTGCGCTGTGCGATCGGTGTGCGGAGGTTGTCGCTGATGCGTAACACCGGGCGTGCGGGGTTCGTGATGGCGGCGCTGATCCTGATCGCGGATCAGGCGAGCAAGGTCGGGATCACCGACGGGCTCGGCCTGCGCGATTTGAGCGATGTGATCGAGATCACGTCGTTCTTCAACTTGCGCTTCGTCGGTAATCACGGCGTATCGCTGGGTTTGCTTCATGCCGATTCGGACCCGATGCGCTGGGCGCTCGTCGCGCTGACCGCCGCGATCGCGACGGGTGTCGCGGTGTGGATCACGCGGGAGAAGAACCGCGTCGACCAGATCGCGCTGGGCGCGATCCTGGGGGGAGCGATCGGCAATATCGTCGATCGCATCCGGCTGGGCTATGTCGTCGATTTCCTCGACCTGCATTTCGGCGACTGGCGACCGTTCCTCGTTTTCAACGTCGCCGATGCGGCGATTACATTGGGCGTCCTCGTCCTGCTTGTCCGCGCGCTGCTAATGCGCGACAAGGCGACCGATTCCACGGAGAATTCGCATGCGTAAAATTGTACCCGTCGCCCTAGCTCTCACTGCCGTCGCGCTTCTGTCGGGATGCGGCAAGCGGGGGTATGACCGTGCGCGTCCCGATGAATTTGCGGTTGCGCGGCAGGCGCCATTGGTTATTCCCCCCGATTTCTCGCTGGTCCCGCCGCAGCCGGGTGCCGCGCGGGTGCAGGGCGTCAATAGCCAGCAGCAGACGCTTGAGGCGCTGTTCGGCGGCAACCAACAGCGTAGCCCGGCAGAGAACGCGACGATCGATCAGGCAGGCGGCAGCGAAGCCGCGGACCCCGGCATTCGCTCGCTCGTCGGCGATGCGGGCACGACCATCGTCGACAAGGGGACGACCACCCGCGACATCGTCGCCGCGCCGCAGGGTGACGGGCAGGATGTCCGCGTCGGCACGCAGTAACGACACGAAAAAGGCGGCTGCGAATGACGCAGCCGCTTGATTAATTTGATAAAGACCGGGCGGAGCGACCATGATCGCTGCCGCCCGGTTGTCGTTTCAGAAGGCGACGGTGACCCCGGCGACCAGGCGGCCCTTCGAAATGCTGCTGCCATCGGTCGACTCGCGGAAGTTGGGCGCGAGGTAGGCCGATTCGCCCAGGCCGATATTCGTGCCGACGAACGACACGTTGAGCGTCAGATTGTTCAGGAACACCAGATCGGCGCCGACCGAATAGTCCACATATTCGCCCGTTGGCGACAGGCTGGTGCCGTTCGGTCCAAGCCCGGGATTACCATTCGAATAGCCGATATGGCCCTTAACGGTCAGCGGCGTTTGTGGAACGCCGACCGCCAGATCGCCGCTGAGGTACAGATTGTCCCAGCGTTTCGGGTTCGTGGGCACACCCGCGGTATAGGCGGCGGCGCTGTTGTATATCTTGCCGAGCGACGTCTGCGTCGGCGCATAGGCAACACCGAGCGTCGCGGACGCCGGCCCGATCGCGTGGCTGGCACGGGCATAGAATTCGACGACGTCGCTTTCCGAAAAGCCGCCGGGATAGGTGTACCACGTCACGCCGCCGTCGAGCGTCGTGCCGCCAAAGTCGTGTTTGTAGCCGGCGATTGCATCGAGTTCGAGATTGGCACCCCCGAACGTGCCCCAGCCGGCGAGGTTCGAGGCGAAGGTGCCGATGTAGAAGCCGCTCTCGTGCGCAATCGTCAACGAGGCTTGCAAGGCTGCATGCTTGTCGGTCTGCGACACGCCGCGCAGGCGATAATCGCTGACGACGGTCGCCGAACCGCTGACCGTGATCGCCGACGGTGGATCCGTCTCGCTTTGCGCGAAGGCCGGGGTAGCGGTGGCGAGCGTGATGCCGCCGATGAGGAGTTTGGTGAAGCGCATCGTTTTCCCTTTTGCGTTCGGAAGGCCGATGTCCCCGCCTGCATTGCCGAAGGTGACGGCATCTTCGGGTTCAACATGAACCTCATGTGCTGTCTTCGCTTCGATTTCGGTTTCATGACAGTACGCGCTGCGTTGCACAAGAATTTGTTGCGCAACGCCGGAATTTATTGACGTAATGTTGCCCGTTTCCCTCAGTCGCCGCGCGATGTGGAAAAGCTCGAACGGATATGAAGGTCGCGTTGCGGGAAGGGGATTTCGATCCCGTTCTCCTTGAACATCCACCACAATCTGTTGAGAACATCCGATTTGACGTTGCCCACGCCGCTTTCGGGGTCGCTGATCCAAGCGAGAATTTCATGGTCGACCGAACTGTCGCCGTAACCTGAAAGCCACACGTTGGGCTTTGGCGAATCGAGGACGCGCGGGCTGTCGCTCGCTGCTTTCAGCATCAGTTCCTGCGCCAGTTTGAGATCGCAGTCATAGGACACGCCGACGGGAATGCGGACGCGGACATTACGGTCGGAATAGGACCAGTTCTCCACCTCCTGCGTCATCAGATTCTCGTTCGGAATCAGATGTTCCTTCCCATCGCGGGTCACGACCGACACCGCGCGGACGCCGATCTTGTTGACCCAGCCGAAGCTGTCGCCGACGACGATCACGTCGCCCGGCTTGATCGACCGGTCCATCAGCAGGATGATCCCCGCGATCAGATTACCGACCGTCTTCTGAAGGCCGAAGCCGACCGCGAGGCCCAATGCACCGCCGAACACCGCAAAGGCGGTAAGGTCGATTCCCAGCATGTCGATGCCGATGAAGAAAGCAGCGATGATAACCGCGATCGAGGCGAGTTTCTGTGCCAGCAGCTTTTGCGTCGGATCGAACGATTTCGACCGTGAGATCGAATGGGTGACGACGCGATTGGCGAGCCGAACGATCGCGAGCAGCGCGACGCCGATGATCGAATATTGAATCATTGCCAGCAGCGAGAACCGTCGCCGCCCGACATTGAAGCCGACCAGATCGAGCGTGTTACTGATCGCATCGAGCCCGCCGACCGCGCGGCTGAACAGCGCGATGAAGACGATCGTCGCGACGATCCAGGAAATCCATCGCGCGATACCCAGACCACGCAGCACCTGTTGCACGAACAGGGCCGCAGCGGCACCGAGTGCGAGGCCGATCGGGATACCAGCGACGGGAGGCCATGCATAAGCGCTGACGACGATACCGAGCAGGATGGCGGCGGTGCCGTGACGCATCATCGCGGACATGCGCGGGCCAAGCCCTTCGCCATGGCTCGCCACGTGGTTCTTCCACCATTCCTCAAGCCGTGGTCCGGCATTTCTGCCGACCACGACGCCGATCGCCAGCGCGATGAGGACGAATATGCCCGCAACCGCGGTTTCGATCAGATCCTGCTGCGTGGGGACGTGCATGCCGTTACGCAGAAACCAGCGGGCGATTTCGTTCATGTCGTCGTCCCCCTGAAAGCCGCGAACCCGCGATCGAGGTCGGCGATCAGATCGTCGGTGTCTTCCAGCCCGATCTGGAGCCTGATTAACGGTCCCGCATCGTCGCGAGCGGTGGCGCTCCGGTGGCGCGCCGGGTCGACCGGGATGGCGAGGCTTTCGAACCCGCCCCAGCTATAGCCGATGCCGAACAGATCGAGCGTATCGATCAGTGCGGCGCGCGCGGTCTCGTCACCGCCATCAAGGACGAATGAGAACAGCCCTGACGATCCTTTGAAATCGCGCGCCCACAGATCGTGTCCGGGGCAGGAGGGCAAGGCGGGATGGAGAACGCGCGCCACCTCGGGCCGGGTAACGAGCCACTGCGCGATTTTGAGCGCGCTATGCTGATGATGCGCGAGGCGGAGCGCCATCGTGCGCAGCCCGCGACTGCCGAGAAAAGCGTCGTCCGGGCTGACGCATTGCCCAAGCTGGAAACTCGTGTCGCGCAGTTTGGTGAAATGCGGGTCGGTCGCGGTGACCGATCCCATCATCGCGTCCGAATGGCCGACGACATATTTTGTACAGGCCAGGATAGAGAGGTCGATGCCATGCGCGATGGCGGGAAAGAAGAGCGGCGTCGCCCAAGTGTTGTCGAGCAACGTCACGACGTCGCGCGCCTTTGCCGCCGCGACGATTGCGGGGATGTCCTGTACCTCGAATGTCAGGCTGCCCGGACTTTCGAGGAAGATCGCGCGGGTCTTGTCGCCGATCAGCTTGTCGATCCCGGCACC